>NZ_JAFBEP010000001.1:0-300000 GCF_016908775.1 Defluviitalea raffinosedens
ATAATCCTTGCTAGTTTTTGCTAGCTTTTTCTATCCTTCAATCAATGGAATTGATTGGGTTTAATTTAGTGTGCTGTTTAGTTTTCAAAGATCGATAATTGCCGCAAAACCGTTGCGTTTTAACGACAAAATGTATCTTATCATATTTCTCTAAGCTTGTCAACCGATTTATTGATTACTTTTTTTACCATCTGTGCGTTACTTTTCCTACAACCGGTGACAGGAATTTATTATATATAAAATCTTTAAATATGTCAACAATTTTTTATCTGATGATTTTATACGTGTTTCGACAATATTTTGAATTATCCAATTCTTTCTAATGATTATATTCAATTTGTGTTTCTTATTCAAATCAACTTATGTTATAATAGAGTCAGTGAAAACATGTTTAAAAGGAGTGGCTTATATGTCTGATCTTCGTAATGCTATAACAGATGAATTCCAATATACAGTGGATAATCTTTTAGTAAGGAATAAAAGTATACTGGATCAACTCACAAAGTACCAGGATTCCTGTGCTCGTGTCAATCGAACGATTGCCAAAGCTGTTACCCATTGCGGCTGTATTCAGATCAACAGTCAAAAGCAAAAATATCCGGAAGATGATTCTGATATGTCTTTAGAAGATTTAAAGCTTATAATGAATGATCATTTGGAAGGAAAATTATGTGACAACTGCCGTGACTTTATAGAAAAAGAAATGGGACGAAACCTCTTTTATCTGGCATCTTTATGCAATACCCTGGATTTGAACTTATATGATATTCTTCTTAAGGAACTGGATCGTGTGCAGATGTTAGGTAAATTTACTTTAAGATAAAGCAGATTCTTAGAATTCGATAATCCATTAAGCCTATCTATATCTACTTTCACATAATTAAAGGGCGAACACTGTTCGCCCGTTTTTTTATTTTAAGATAATCTGCAAAGCTTCGTTAACATTCTCCACTCCGTAAATCTTAATGCCATCAACAGGTTTCAGACCTTTTAAATTGGCTTTAGGAATCACACAGGCCTTAAACCCCATTTTTGCACATTCCATAATTCTTTTTTCTGCCATACTGATTCCTCTGACTTCTCCCGTTAGTCCTACTTCTCCGAAAACAGCCATATGAGGATCTATTACCTGGTCTTTAAAGCTGGAGGCAATCGCTGCAATAATTCCGAGATCAAGAGCAGGTTCGGTAACCTTTATCCCCCCTGCCAGATTGACATAGCTGTCGTAACTTATAAGCTGCATTCCTACTCTTTTTTCCAATACTGCCATCAATAGCACTACCCTGTTATAATCTATCCCCGTTGCCGTTCTTCTGGGCATTCCAAAGTTTGTGAAACAAACCAACGCCTGTACTTCTACCAACATCGGTCTTGTCCCTTCCATACAGCAAGTTACAATAGAACCAGGAACATTAAGGGGCCTTCCTGCCAGCATTAGTTCTGAAGGATTCTGCACTTCCATAAGCCCTTTATCCTGCATTTCAAATACCCCTATTTCATTGGTAGAACCAAAACGATTTTTAACTGCTCTTAAGACACGATAGGTTGCATGTCTTTCTCCTTCAAAATAAAGAACTGTGTCAACCATATGCTCTAAAACTCTTGGTCCTGCAAGGGAGCCTTCCTTTGTTACATGCCCTACAATTATAATAGGAATATTCTGGCCCTTGGAAATCCTCATCATACTTGAAGTTGCTTCCCGGACTTGACTCACACTGCCTGGTGCAGATGTAATTTCCTCTTTAAAAACCGTTTGAATAGAATCAACAATGACTAAGTCAGGAGAAGCATTTTTGATCGCGCCTTCTATCACATCCATATTCGTTTCTGAGATCAGAAGTAAATTGCTCGTTTTGACACCTAATCTGTCGGCTCTCATCTTTATCTGTCTTACGGATTCTTCTCCAGAAGCATAGAGTATTTTGGCCCCATTATTGCCTATGTGCTCACACATTTGTAAAAGAAGCGTAGACTTTCCGATTCCGGGGTCCCCTCCTACCAGTACCAAACTGCCTTTTACGATTCCTCCACCCAAAACCCTGTCTAACTCATTGGATCCTGTTCGGATTCTTTCTTCTTCATCCGTTCCTATGTTTTCTAAAGAAAGCGGTGCATATTTCTTATCTGAGGCAGAAACCGCAGTTTGCCTTTTCGGTACAGCAATCTCTTCAACAAATGTGCTCCAGCCATTGCAGCCAGGACATTTGCCCATCCATTTGGGCGACTCGTATCCACATTCTTGACATACATAAATATTTTTTGCCTTTGCCATATGATCTTCCTTTTTTATTAAAGTAAAGCACATCTATAAAAGATGTGCTTTAAAATTATCCTATCTTTTCAATTTTAACTTTCTGTGCTCCATTACTGAAATCTACGCTAAAGGTTACTTTACCTGCCAAGCTTGATCTAACTTTCCCAACATGAACATGATCGATAAATATTTTATAATCCTTTTCAGGCTCTAGTTCCATAGTGATTTGCGCGTCGTGTTCTCCTTCTACGGAAAAAGAAATATTTTTCTCATCCATATCGAAATTATGAACAGTCGTTCCGGGAACTGATTCATAAAGCAGTATACCATTTTTCTCTAACTTAGTAATTTCATTGTAAGTCTTAACTTTGTATAAATTACCATCCACTTCAAAGTCAAGGACTTTCTTTTTTGTCTCCATCAAGTGATTCCCAAAACTTATTGTCCCATTTTCTTCTACGCGAATCAATTCTTCAATGGCTGCCACAGCATTAACCCCCTAGACTTATTTTAATCATTCTAATTATACTCTATTTTGCTCGTGAATTCCATTAAAAAAATCATTTTTTGATAAATATCTTACTACTTATTAAAAGTCAAATGATCACTTTCAAATTCGATTCTGACATGGTCTCCTTCTTTGATTTTACCTTCCAGGATCTCTTCTGCCAGTCTGTCTTCTATTTTGGATTGAATCGCTCTTCTAAGAGGTCTTGCGCCATATGCCTGATCAAATCCTTCTTTGGCAAGATATTCTTTGGCAGCATCTGAAATTTCAATCGTTATGCCCATGTTTTCTTTAATGCGTTTTGCCAGTTGGTTCACCATAATGGATACAATTTCTTTGATATCCTCCTCGGCAAGCGGATGGAATACAATCATTTCATCAATTCGGTTGATAAATTCAGGTCTAAACAACCGTTTCACTTCATCCATTACATTTTTCTTCATATCTTCATAATTTTTTGCCTGGTCATCTGTTGAAGTAAAGCCTAGTCGTTTTGGATTAATAATGTTTCTTGCTCCAATATTGGATGTCATAATGACAACGGTATTTTTGAAATCTACTCTTCTTCCCTGAGAATCTGTAATATGCCCGTCATCCAGTACTTGCAGAAGTATGTTAAATACATCTGGATGCGCTTTTTCAATTTCATCAAAAAGAATAACAGAATAAGGTTTTCTTCTTACTTTTTCACTTAATTGTCCACCTTCATCATATCCTACATATCCCGGAGGTGAACCAATCAGCTTTGATACGCTGTGCTTTTCCATGTATTCAGACATATCGATGCGTATCATAGCATTCTCATCTCCAAAAAGTGCTTCTGCCAAAGCTTTTGTAAGCTCTGTTTTACCCACACCGGTTGGTCCTAAGAACAGGAAGGAACCAATAGGACGTTTCGGATCTTTTAAACCCACTCTTCCTCTTCTGATTGCCCTTGATACTGCTTCTACAGCTTGTTTTTGGCCAACAACTCTTTTATGAAGGATTTCCTCCATATTCTTCAATCTTTCGCTCTCTTCTTCTGCTAATTTTTTAACCGGAATTCCTGTCCAGCTGGATACAATGTCTGCAATTTCTTCTTCAGTAACCACCTGTGAAGATTTAGTATGCCTTGTTTGCCATTCATCCTTTTCTTGTTCCAACAGCTGTCTGATTTCATTTTGCTTTTTCTTGATTTCTCCAGCCTTTTCAAATTCTTCAGTTTTGATAGCAGATTCCTTTTCTTTTTCCAGTTCTTCAAGTTTCTTTTCCAATTCTTTTACATTGGGCGGAGCTGTAAAGGTACGAAGCCTCACTCTTGAAGCCGCCTCATCGATTAAATCAATTGCTTTATCCGGCAAAAATCTGTCCGTAATATATCTATTGGATAATTTTACAGCTGCAACAATAGATTCATCTGTAATATGAACCTGATGATGCGCTTCGTATTTATCCCTTAACCCTTTTAAAATTTCAATCGCTTCTTCCTCTGTCGGCTGTTCAACCTTAATCGGTTGGAAACGGCGCTCTAAGGCTGCATCTTTCTCTATATGCTTTCTATATTCATCCAAAGTTGTAGCACCGATTACCTGAATTTCACCCCGCGCCAGAGAAGGCTTCAGAATATTGGAAGCATCTATCGCGCCTTCAGCAGCTCCTGCCCCAATTATAGTATGGAGCTCATCGATAAATAATATTACATTCCCAGCAGCACGAATTTCATCCAATGCTTTTTTAATTCTTTCTTCAAATTCTCCCCTGTATTTAGAACCCGCCACCATAGCAGACAAATCCAAAGAAACCACACGTTTGTCTTTTAAAATCTCCGGAATATTTCCTTCAACAATTTTCTGCGCTAACCCTTCTGCTATGGCTGTTTTACCTACTCCAGGCTCTCCAACCAAACAAGGATTATTCTTGGTTCTTCTGCTGAGTACCTGAATTACTCTTTCGATTTCCTTATCTCTGCCAATAATGGGGTCAAACTTTTGCTCACTGGCCATTACTGTTAAATCCCGGCTAAATTGATCCAGAGTCGGAGTGTTGGTTTTGCCGGGCTTTCTGTTCTGCTTGCCCATAGGCATTCCATTCTGGCCTTTATCTCCTTCACCCAACATAGCCATAATATCTTCATATATCTTTTGAGGATTAACCTCCATACTGAGCAATAATTTCACTGCAATGGAATCCGTTTCTCTAAGAAGTGCAAGAAGCAAGTGCTCTGTTCCAATGTAGCCTGTTCCCATTTTTAATGCTTCTCTAAGGCTGTTTTCTATAACTCTTTTGGCTCTGGGAGTAAAATCCTGCGGTTCTGAGATCATTGCTTCGCCGGTTCCAATAATAGCTCTTAATTTATCTATGATTTCACCTTCTGTAACTCCCTGATTTTTCAGTGCTCTTGCTGCAACGCTGTCGCCACCTCTTATAAGTCCCAGAAGCAAATGCTCTGTTCCTACATATCCATGGCCTAGTTCTGCTGCAGCTTGCTGAGAAGATTGAAGAGCTTCCTGTGCACGTTTTGTAAATTTCCCCATCATAAAAGCATTCCTCCTTTTTTCAATACGTATATATAATCTATATTATCTCTCGAATTGGCTTCTTACAAATGCAGCTCTTTGCATGTCTCTTTCCTGACTGTTTAAATCCGTTCCAACTCTTTTTTGTAAAATAGCCGGCTGCACATACATGATCAATTCATAAAAACTGATTACTGGTCTTGCTTCATTTAATATACCCATATCAAATCCCATTTTCATATCTGATAAAAGTGTCATAGTTTCTTTAGTGGTTAACATTCTGGCATACCTTAAGGTACCGTAGGATCTGTAAATTTTATCTTTAAGAGCTTCACTATTTTCCTTAAAGATTTTCTCTCTCATCTGTTTTTCCTGCTCGGCAACCTGAAGGGCTATATTGTTCAAATTTTCTATCATTTCTTTCTCAGATTGCCCCAATGTAATTTGATTAGATATCTGATAAAGGTTTCCTTCTGCCTGGGTACCTTCCCCATATAGCCCTCTTACGGTAATGCCCAGCTTTCCTATGGCGTAAAAAATATTCTGAAGCTGTCCTGACCATTCAAGGGCAGGCAGATGCATCATATAGGATGCTCTCATTCCTGTTCCTACATTGGTTGGGCATGAAGTCAAATATCCCAGCTTTTCATTAAAAGCATATTCTATGGACTCCTCCAGTACATTGTCAATTTTATCCGCTAAATCCCATGCCTTTTCCATATTCATGCCTAAAGCAACCGATTGAATTCTGAGATGGTCTTCTTCATTGACCATGATACTGATTGACTCATCGTTTTTCAAGAGTACTCCACAGGGAGCCGCTTTTTTAACCAATTCAGGACTAATGACATGACTTTCCATCAGCGCCCTTTTATCTATAGGATTTATTCCAAACACGGGTATATATTCAAATTCTTTGGATAAAATCGTATTACCTTCTAAAAGAATCCTCTTGGTTTCTTCAATCATTTTTTCAGCAGCGGAAGCAGACAGACGGATAGAAAATGGATATTTTTTATAATTTCTCGCCAATCTGATTCGACTGGAAACGATAATATCGGTATCTATATTTTCTTCATACCATTTTTTCATCTGTTTTCTCCCCCCTCTAATGCACGAATTCTGTCTCGAAGGGATGCTGCTTTTTCATACTCTTCCATTTCAATTGCTTTCTTAAGTTCTTTTCGCAGCATTTCCAGTTCTCTTTTAACTTTTAACTCTCCGGCTGCTCTGTTAGGCAATTTACCTGTATGGATATTATTCCCATGAAGCTTTTTAATAATAGGGGTTAATTGTTTATAAAAAGCAGAATAACACTCTGCACATCCAAATCGTCCTGTTTTTCTGAATTCATCATAGGTCATTTTACAGTTCTGGCATTGAAGAACTTCTTTTTGATCTATATAATTTTTATATTTTTCTGTATTGCCAAAGGGCATATCCAGTAATCCAGTCAAAAAATCCTGAAAGGATATTGGTGTCTGAAAGTGTATAGATTCAGTTTCTTTTGCACATTGCTCACATAAATACATTTCGGTTTTCTCACCGTTATTAATATGGGTAACATGTACTGATGCCGGATTATTTCCGCAACGTTCACACAGCATAATGATCCCCCTTTTATAAATACTTGTTTTAAACATCCCACAAACGATGTTCATTTATACAAAAAATTGATAAAACAAAGACCTTTTATAAAGGCCTTTGTTAAAATATATGACCGCAGGAAATACATTGCTTTGCTTCCGGGTTGTTTCCTATCTGGCACTCCGGACAAAATTTTAATAGCAAAAGTCCGTCATTTCCTGCCTCTGGCTTTGGAATATCCTCTGATCTATGTATTTCTTCAGTTTCATAATCTTCCTGAACTGTGTGGGTTTCATCTTTCAGAATGTTTATTTCTTGTTCCAGTTGAGCTACTGTTTTAATCTGATCTTTTATCTGGCTGCATAAAGTTTCTATTTTATTGACATTATCTGATTCATTATTATGAATCTGATAGGCCAGCTTTCCCAGTTCTTCATATAACAAACTGAGTTTATTTTTTTCTTTGGAATAATCCCTGCTGAGTTTTAAGAGATCCAGCCCATCTTTTGCCTTTTTGCCAATAAAAGCTGTTGTGAGTTCTACTTTTTCTAAAATTCCTTGAAAACGGCTCATTTTAATTTCTCCTTTTTAAAAAAGTGCTCTTCCACAGGACAAACAGAATTTATCATCTATTCCGTTTTCCGATTTGCAGGTAGGGCAAATCTTGGTTTCTGTTTTTTCTTCTGTTCTGGTTTCAGTTTGTACTTTGGAAATATCATTATTTTCAACTTCTTGGGAACTCTCCTGAGTTTGATCTTTTGATTGCATTACTTCTTCTTTAACAGGAACATTGCTCATAGAGGTACCGCATTTAGGGCAAAATTTCGCTCCCTTCTCTACCTCTTTCCCGCATCCCGGACAAATTCTTACTTTCTTTAATTCCTCCATTTTCTTCTGGAGTTCTTCTATTTTTTCTTCCACCTCTTTAATTTCTAAATACTTTTCATCAAAAAATTTACCTAAAGAACCGCCATATTGATATATTTCATGGACTTTTTTTCCTATTTCGTAATAAAGATTCTTCAAACGATCCTGTTCTTTCCCAAGCTCCACATTGACTTTTGCGGTAGTATAAAATTCTCCTGTACTGTCTTTTACAGTCCGTACTGCTTTCGCTAACTTGCTTCTCCAATCATCGAAGGGCATACTCTTCACCTCTTATTCTTATTTTCCCATCCTGAAAAAATACTGGTAAATAAGTGGCGGTTACATGCTTCACAGTTGATACCTATTATTATTTATTATATGCCTTATATCGTAATAATGCAATAATCTGCTAAATGCTTTTAGAGTAATCATTTAATTCTATTATACTATTTATAATGAAAAATGCAAAAACCGTACCACTATAACAGTAATACGGTTTTTGAAACATAAAGTATGATTCTATTGAGGATTATACATGCCGTGCTGATACATATAGTTGAAAATTTGCTCACCGTGCTCTTGTTCTTCTTTCTGGATATGGTTTAAAATCTGACGGATGTTCGGATCTTTGAATTCAAAGATGGCTGTATTATAAGCACCAGATACATATTTTTCAGTCATAAGCATATGGGTGCAAAGAGTAGCGTCTTCCTGATTATAACTTTGGGACTGAGAAGTACTTTGCTGACTAAATTGCTGTCCGCTTTGGCTCCACTGTTGTCCGCTTTGACCTGACTGCCCGCTTTGGCTTGAGGACATCTGGGGTATTTCTCCATTTAGGAGTTGATTAATCGTGTTAAGATGCTCCTGTTCTTTGGATGCAAGGTTGTTAAACAGTTGTTTTAATTCTGTGCAATGAACACGACTTGCATAGTCCTGATATTCTTTTATGCAAACTTCTTCATGGCTTTTTTGATCTTCCAGAAGCATCCTTTCTTTTTGAGTTAATTGGACTTTTTGAGCAAATTGAACTGACAAATTAACACCTCCGATTATTTGATTGTCCTGATATATTTTGTCCATATTACTTAATATTATGTAATAAAAAGCGATCTCCTTAAGGAAAAAACACTTTCCAAATATTCACAAATACAAGCTCCTTTTGAATACTATACAGTATAAATGTCAAAAGGAGGGCTTAGTATGCGCAGATTAAGAACAGGTATTGTTCTGACACTGGCATTGGTGCTGATTGGAACTTGCCTTTCTGGTTGCAGTGAAAAGAAATTACAAACCATAAGGCTTAATGAAGTAGTACATTCCGCATTTTATGCTCCTCAATATGTAGCAATCGAGAAAGGATTCTTTGAGGAAGAAGGCCTTAAAATTGAACTGACTTCTGGATGGGGCGCAGACAAATCCATGGCAGCTCTGATTTCAGGAGATGCCGATATTGGAATGATGGGTACAGAAGCAGCAATTTATGTTTATAACCAGGGTAAAGAAAATTACGGGGTTGTTTTCGCTCAGCAAACCCAAAGAGCCGGGAATTTCCTTATAAGCAGAAAAGAAGAACCCGACTTTAAATGGACAGATTTAAAGGGCAAAACTGTCATCGGCGGCCGTCCCGGAGGAATGCCTCAGATGGTATTTGAGTATATTTTAAAGAAAAATGGACTAAAACCCTTTGAAGACGTTGATATCATAACGAATCTTCAATTCACTGCAACCGCAGGTGCATTTGTAGGCGGCACGGGAGATTATACAATCGAATTTGAACCTACCGCCTCTACGATTGAAGAACAAAACAATGGCCATGTGGTGGCTTCTTTGGGAACAGCCAGCGGAATGGTGCCTTATACGGTTTTCATAGCTTCTAAAGAATTTATAGAAAAAAATCCAGAAACCATTCAAAAGTTTACAAATGCATTTTATAAAGGTCAGGTGTGGGTAAAAGAACATACTCCTGAAGAAATTGCCGAGGCAATCCATCCTCAATTTAAAGAAACAGATATAAAACTTTTGACCAAAATCATCAAACGTTATAAAGAACAGGATACATGGTGTGAAACGCCAATGATGAAAGAAGAATCCCTCACGCTCCTGCAAGATATTTTAGAAAGTGCCGGCGAGCTGGATAAAAGAGTTCCTTTTGAAGCAATTGTAAATAATGAATTTGCAGAAAAAGCTGTTCAACAACAATAAAACAATAAAAGGTTAGCCTATATACCCATGAAAAAAGCATGGAAAATTTATTCCATGCTTTTTTCTAATGGCAACCATTCCAGTACCCTTTGAATTTGCTGATCCCAATAGCTCCATTCATGGGCTCCCGGTCCTTCTTCATAGGTAATATCCAATCCATATTCTTTTGCTTTCTTTAAGAAGTTCTGATTTTCCTGGTATAAAAAGTCTTCGGTTCCGCAACATTGGTACAACTTAGGTCTTTCATCCAGTTTACTTACATCTTCAACTAATTTAAACAAGTCATTTTCACTTCCCCGGAGGGACTCAATGCCTCCAAAAATATTATTAAATTCTCTAAGGGAAAGAGGTCCATCTAAAAGGCGCTCAACATTCATATCCAATGCCCCTGATAAACTCGCAGCCGCACTGAATTTATACGGTTTGCTCAAAGCTAATTTAAAGGCTCCATATCCACCCATAGATAAGCCTGCAACAAAATTGTCTTCTCTTTTATCCGATAGAGGGAAAAATGAACGGGCAATTTCAGGCAGTTCTTCACTGATAAATGTCCAGTAATTGTATCCATTCACCATATCTGTATAAAAGCTTCTATGAACTTCCGGCATCACTACAGCCAGGCCTAAATTGGCAACATATCTTTCAATAGATGTTCTTCTTAGCCATATGGTATGATCATCAGATAAGCCATGAAGTAAATATAAAGTGGGATGCTTATCTTTTTTCACAGTTCCCTGCATTCCTATTTGATTTTGGGTGCGCTGAGGAAGAATAACATACATTGATGTAGAAAGCTTCAGGACTTCTGAAAAAAAATTACAATGAATCAGTGCCATACTACCACTCCCAGATTAGTTTATTTAGTTTTGATAATAGCTCTTTAATCAATATTTTTCAAGAATAAATCCTTCATAACAAGAAAGAGTTTTGCTCGCGCTGAGCACGATCGGCAAAACCTGCAAAATACAATCCGAGCAGGTTTGCATCCTACAGAAGTTTTTTTATCGAACAGGAAATCCTTAAAGATTTTCTGTTCGATAAAAATAAATAGCGCCTCTAAAAGCGCTATTTTTATCTAAAAGCTGCTGCAAACTGCCTTCCAAATTCCTCACATTTTTTAAGGCCTTCTTCATCCGGTGTCCACATTATTTTCAGGCCATCATTAACAAGTTCAAAACCTCCGCCTTTTAAACCTTCTGAAATGATTTTGACAGACTGACCTCCCCATCCATAACTTCCAAAAGCTGCTGCCTTTTTGTTCTTAAAAGCTAATCCTCGTATTTCTTCCAATATCGCAGCAACAGAAGATAGAATCCCATTGTTGATGGTGGAAGATCCCACAAGTATGCCTTTTGATTTAAATACTTCAGTGATGACATCATTTTTATCCGTACGGGCAACATTAAATAACTTTACGACAACTTCTTTATCCTGAGAAAGGATTCCCTCCTTTATAGCTTCTGCCATTTTTCTTGTATTGTTCCACATAGTATCATATAAAATGGTTATCTGATTTTCCTGATAATCCTCTGCCCATTTTAAATACTGTTCAATAATTTGAGCAGGATTGTCCCGCCATATAACTCCATGACTTGTACAAATCATATTGAGAGGCAAATTAAAACTTAGCACTTCTTTGATCTTATCTTTTACAAGCGAACTAAAGGGCGTTAATATATTGGCGTAATATTTGATTGCTTCCTGATACAGCTCGCATTGGTCTACCAAGTCATTGTATACCTGTTCTGTAGCAAAATGCTGACCAAAAGCATCATTGCTAAAGAGAATATTATCTCCTGTAAGATAGCAAAACATGGAATCCGGCCAATGAAGCATTCTTGCTTCGATAAATATAAGTTCTTTACTGCCCAGACTTAACTTGTCCCCAGTTTTTACAACATTAAAATTCCAATCCTTGTGGTACTGGCCTTTAAGGGAACTTACTGCTGCCTTGGTACAGTAAATAGGTTTGTCAGGAATCTCCTCCATTAGTTGTAATAAAGCTCCACTGTGGTCTACTTCTCCATGGTTAATGATAATGTAATCAATTTGGTTTAAATCAATTTCCTTTTTTAAATTCTCTACAAATTCCTCATCATACGGACTCCAGACCGTATCAATAAGGGCCACCTTCTCGTCCCTTACAAGATATGAGTTATATGTAGAGCCCCTGTGGGTTGAATATTCTTCGCCATGAAAAGTACGCAATTCCCAATCCCGTTTTCCTACCCATGTGACACTGTCTGTAATTCTAAAAAACATAAAATCACTCCTATCGGTCATTATATTATGAATATTTCCTGTCCTTCTTTTTCTTATTCATTGTATAATAGTGCCAAAATACAAAAGGACAGTATTGGTCATACTATCCTTTGTATTGTGCTGTTCTTATCTTTTAATGCTGGTGAACTACATTGCCTGTTTCTGTTAAATCGTTTAAGTCTACGGTTCGTGAATGATGAGAACCTATAAATCTAACCACTGCTGTCTGATTTCTGTCATTAATATCTTCAATCCATACAGGTTCATTTTGATACAATACTTCCACTTGTTCCTGAGAATTCAGTATTTGAGCTGCACGTTCCGGTTTCATTATGACACTCCTTTTAAAATTTTTTATTTTATTATGACTGAAAATTTGAATTCCTATACAGATTTGTTTATTGACTTTGTTGATTGACAATGAATGCTAAAAAAGTATACAATGTTTGAAATTTGATATTTTTATTATTATTGTAGAAAGGAGCTTAACCTATGAGCTTTAAGTATATTAGAAAAATTCCCTCTCCAGAAGAGATTATCAATGAAATTCCTTTCTCCAATGAATTGGCTTTGATTAAGCAAAAAAGGGATGAGCAAATCAAAGCTGTAATAGAGAAAAAATCGGACCAGTTTCTACTCATCATTGGCCCTTGTTCCGCTCATGACGAAGAAGCTGTCTGCGATTATATCAACAGACTTGCCAAAGTACAGGAAAAGGTAAAGGAGAAAATTATTATCATCCCCAGAATATACACCAATAAACCCAGAACAACAGGAGAAGGCTATAAAGGAATGCTCCATCAGCCTGATCCCACAGAAAAACCAAATATTCTGGAAGGTTTAAAAGCCATTAGAAAGATGCATATTCGTGCCATCAGCGAATCTCATCTTACACCTGCAGATGAAATGCTATATCCTGAGAATTATACTTACCTTGAAGATGTATTAAGTTATGTTGCCATAGGCGCACGTTCCGTAGAAGATCAGCAGCATCGTTTGACCGTCAGCGGCATGGATGTTCCTGTAGGAATGAAAAATCCAACCAGTGGAGATATTTCTGTAATGCTTAATTCAATTCAGGCTGCTCAGCATGGCCATACATTTCTCTATCAGGGATGGGAAGTAAAAACCAGCGGGAATCCTCTGGCCCATGCTATTTTAAGAGGTGCTGTCAATCATTACGGTACGAATATTCCTAACTATCACTATGAAGATATGATGAACTTAGCAAGGGAATATGAAGAACGTGGTCTGCTTAATCCGACTATTATAGTAGATACCAACCATGCCAATTCTATGAAAAAGTATAAGGAACAGCCCCGTATTGTAAAAGAAATCTTATACAGCCGAAAGCATTCTTCAACTTTAAAAGATATGGTTCGGGGCCTGATGATCGAAAGCTATATCGTCGAGGGAAATCAAAGACCGGACGAAAAGGTTTACGGCAAATCTATAACAGACCCCTGTCTTGGATGGGAAGATTCAGAACAGCTGATTTACTATATTGCAGAAAATATATAAATCATAGGAGAAAGATCCTCGTAAGGCTTAATTTTAAAAAAATAATAAATTAAAGGGTTCTACTTATTAGTTGAATTACATCTAATAGGTAGAACCCATGTATTTTACACATTTTAAAATCAATGTCACCTGTCCATTGGACCTGTCGCTAATTACTTTATTTCTAATCTATACAATCTTTCTATTGGAGAATCTTTTTTAAATGTCTTTACTTCCTCTACAAACTTCCATCCAAATTTTTCATATAGCCCTACATGCTTTGTATACAAATATAGTTCTTGTAAATTTGCTTTTTTAGCATTTTCATTAACTGTATTCATTAGTTTTCGGCAAACATTTTTACCTCGATATTTTTCATCTACATACACATTAATAAGCCAAGGATAAATATCAGGTCTGGTATCTAAGTCATCAAACATGGCGAATTGATACATTCCTGCAGGTTCTTCATCTATTAAAGCAACATACGTTTGTGGTAATCGGTCTTTATTTAATGAATGTTCTAAATTACATCTCACTTCTTCATAACTTTTTCCATCCCTAATTCCCCACCAATTATAATTCCATTCACATATTTTTTCGAATATTAAATTGTTATGATCTTCTAATCTAATAATTTTCATGCGGTGGCTGTCCTTTCTAAGTTTGGTTTGCCTGGTTATTCACCTGTATGGTATTATATATTTATAATAAAAATAAGGATCATACAGACTAATGTGTTTATTAAATCAAATCTATCCCTCATTAAAATATATATTTCCTTTTATTTTATACATATTATACTGGCTTTTTAATATTTTGTTAATAAACTAATAGGCATAAAAAAAGAGGATATATGCTCACATATGATCCTCTTTTTCATTAGTCTTTTTATACTGAATTAATTATTTTAGAAATTAATTTTGATTTCCATTATAATAATAATCGTCATATGGTTCATCGGGTATAATCAAAGCACAAACAAGATATGCTAAAATTCCCGTTCCACCAAAAAAAACAAATAAAATCCATATAAGACGTATGAGTGTTGAATCCACGTTAAAGTATTGACCCAGACCTCCGCATACTCCGCTAAGTTTTCTATCTTTTCTTGATTTATAAAGTTTCTTTTGCATATTAAACACTCCCATTTGATATTTTTTGATATTGAACTGATTCATTTTATCTAAATATACGTTAAAGACAAAAATAAGTTTACTTCTGCAAGATATTTTTATGTCTTTACTTTTTATTATTTATATTTTTTTGATATAATATATTTCTAAATACTACTATTAAGAAAGAGAAATGGATATGATGCAGATGACAATTGACAAAAAGTTCTATAAAACTTTATTTTCATTGGCCTTGCCTATCGCATTACAAAACTTCATATCATCATCATTAAATATGGTTGATACCCTGATGATTGGAAAATTGGGAGAGGCTCCTATTGCAGCAGTTGCTCAGGCCAACAAAATCTTTTTCTTGTATACCTTGATACTGTTTGGAATCAATAGCGGAGGTTCCAGCTTTACAGCACAATTTTGGAGCAAAAAGGATGTTAAGGGCATCAGGAAAGTTTTAGGTATATGTCTTCTATCCGGTGGAATCGCTGCCATAGTGTTTTCTATAGGCGCCATATTATTTCCAAAGCAATTGATGTATATTTTTGCAAAAGATCCTGAAGTCATTACCTTGGGAAGCCAGTATCTGCGAATTGTTGCCATCAGTTATCTCGCAACAGCCGTAACCTATTCCTATTCTATTTTGCTTAGAAGTACAGGGGAAGCATTTATCCCTATGATCATTAGTATTATCTCCCTTGGGACCAATACTGTTTTAAACTGGATCTTAATTTTTGGCCATCTTGGTATACCTTCCATGGGTGTACAAGGGGCAGCGATTGCTACGGTTATCGCCAGATTACTGGAATTAAGTTTATTTATATGGCTAATCTATAAAAAGCAGTCTCCTCTTGCTGCAACGATTAAAGAAATGCTCGACGTTTCTTTGCAGTTTATTCAAAGATTTTATAAAACAACTATCTTTGTTATTTTGAATGAATTTATCTGGGCACTGGGTACAACCATGTATTCCGTAGCTTATGGCAGGATGGGTAAAGAAGCCGTCGTATCCATCAGCATCTCCAGTAATGTAGAGCAAATAGCTATGGTTATTTTCTATGGATTAAGCAGCGCCTGTGCCGTAATGATTGGAAACGAAATAGGTTCTGAAAATGACGAAAGAGCCTTTAAGTATGCAAAAAAATTTGCTGTAATAGGGCCTGTCTTAGGGATTTTCATGGGAATTCTTGTAATCCTTGGGGCGCCACTTATTTTATCCATATTTAATGTGTCGCAAGAAGTGTATTTGGCTTCTACCAGAATCATAACCATATTTGCCTGTTATCTTCCTTTTAAGATTTTTAATCTGTTTATGGTGGTTGGGATCCTTCGCAGCGGCGGAGATACAACCTTTGGATTCCTGATCGATGCAGGAGGGGTATGGTTTATAGGAGTTCCCTTTGCCTTTATTGCAGGTTTGATATGGAAACTGCCAATTTACTGGGTATTTGCTCTGGTATGCTCTGAAGAAATCTTCAAAGTCATCTTTGGTCTGTATAGATTGTTCTCAAAAAAATGGATTCACAATTTAGTGAATCAGATGGAATAAACTTTATTCTCTCCATTTTAAGAAGCGTTTTTCCAGAATCATAACGCATTTATACAATAAGGCTGCAAGCACTCCCAGGATCACAATGCTAAGCATTACCCAGTCCAGTTTAAAAATTTGGCTTCCATAAATGATCAGATATCCTAAGCCTGCTTTGGCTACTAAAAATTCACCTACCATAACACCAACAAGGGATAACCCGACATTCACCTTTAATGCGTTAATCATCGTAGGAACATTGGCAGGAAGCATTACCTTTTTTAATATGTCTTTTTTGCTTCCTCCAAAGGTTTCTATCAATTTTATTTTATCCTGATCCACTTCCAGAAAACCATTTAAAACCGTCAATGTGGTTACTACAATAGACATTAATATAGCTGTGAACAGGATAGATTTCATATTGTTTCCTATCCATACAATAAGAATAGGCGCCAAAGCGGTTTTGGGAAGGCTGTTAATAACAACAAGATAAGGATCGGCCACTTTTAATATAAAATTGTTCCACCATAGTAAAATCGCAATAGCAGTACCAAGCATGGTACTTAAAAGAAATCCCAGCGCCGTCTCAAATAAACTGATTCCCGTATGAATAAACAAACTGCCATCCAATATCATTTCCCATGCAGCGGCAAGGATTCTGGTTGGCTGACTAAAAATAAACGGATCAATCCATTTAAGCCTTGCCGCTATTTCCCAAAAGAAAATAAGACTAAGCAAAACAATAATTTGTGTAACTTTAACAAAAATCTCTGTTTTTTTCAATTTACAGAGATATTTTTTATGCTCTTCAGAAACATATTGATTATTACTCTTCATCGGACTTCAACTCCTTCCACAAGAGGTTAAAATATTCTCTAAATTCAGGAGCTTCCCTGGATTTAAGAGGTGTTCTGTCCTCAACAGATAAATGAATTTCATGGATTGCTTTAATCTTAGCTGGCCTTTGGGTTAACACGACTACCTTATCGGCCATGCTAATAGCTTCCGCAATATCATGAGTGACAAGTATTGCCGTTTTATTCTCTTTCTTTATAATGCTTCCTATTTCATCTGCTACAGACAATCTGGTTTGATAATCCAAAGCTGAAAAAGGCTCATCCAGAAGAAGAATATCGGGTTTTACTGCCAGGGTTCTGATTAAAGCTGCCCTCTGCCTCATTCCGCCGGATAATTCTGAAGGAAAATGATTTTTGAATTCTGCTAAGTCGTAAATATCCAGGAGATGATTGGCATAAGCTATATTTTCGTCCGTTAGCTTATTTTGAATTTCAAGTCCTAAATATACATTCCTGAGAATGGTGCGCCATTCAAAAAGATGATCCTTTTGAAGCATATATCCAACTTTTGAAGTAGTCCCTTTTACTTTTTTCCCAAAAACCAGCACTTCTCCTGAAGAAGGTTCAATCAAACCTGCGATAAGAGAAAGAATAGTGGATTTGCCGCATCCACTGGGCCCTATAATACTTATAAATTCCCCTTCGCCAATAGAAAGATTCAATTGATCCAATGCTTTGGTTTCGCCCGAAGGTGTATGATAGTTTTTGACAACTGATTTAAGTTCAACAATTGGTGACATCCGGTCAACCTCCTTGTTTTATGCCGTTTCAATAATTAATATATTAAAAGAAACGATGAAAAGTGACAAATTTTGGAAAGCAAAAAAAAGAGTTGTTCCATACGCCAGAAAGCATACAGATCAACTCCTTTTCAAAAGGCCTTATAACTGCAATCCTAAAACTTTTATTGCATTTTTCCCTAAGATTTTATCTTTATCTTCATCATTTAGATGAAGAGATCTGATAAACTCCACCTCACTGTCCTGATTTCCCCAGGGAGAATCCGTCCCAAAAAGGATCTGATCTACTCCATGGTTTTTAATGATTCTTGTCATAAAATCTAAATCTAAAGCATGGGAAGTATAGGATGTATCAAAATAAATATCTTCTCCTACAAGATACTTCTCTACTTCATTCCATAAACCGCATCCCCCCATATGGGCGGCAATAATCCTGGCTCCCTTAAAAGTTCTGACTATATTTCTTAACCCCTTAGGAGTGCAATGACAGGGTTCGGGAAGTCCAATATCTATTCCTGCATGAAACAAAGCAATCATATTATGGCTAAAGACTTCCTCATATATTGGAAAAAGTTTGGGATCATCCACGAAAAATTCCTGATAATCCGGGTGAAATTTTATCCCCTTAACTTTGCAGGAAGCCAGATACCGTATTTCACTTTTCCAGTTGGGATATTCCGGATGAATTGTTCCAAAGGATATAATCCTTTCGTTATTAATAGAAGTGCCCCAGCGGTTAATCACTTCGGTCTGTTTCGGCTTGGTGGCAATAGGCTGAATGACACTGATGTCTATATGACTTTCATCCATGGACCTTATCAAATCAGAAACTGTCCCATCCGTATGGGCTGGAATCCCCGACTTTTTCGACAAAACACTAATTGCTTTCTTAGCAATGACATTATCAAAACAATGGGTATGTACATCGATAATCATATGTTATATCTCCCCGCCAACTTAAATTTATAAGTGTATGTTCTTATCTATATATTACTAATACTATGACATTCAATGCTTTTAAGTCAAGCAATACAGATACAACGATTTTACTTTTTCTTAATCAAAAACCCTCCGCAAGGGAGGGCTTTTGATTGTTCTATGTATTACAATCCAAAACTTATGGCTAAACCTTTATCCACTTTTTTCATAAGTTCTTTATCCAGGTGACATATTTTTTCTTTCAGTCTTTTTTTATCAATCGTTCGTATTTGCTCTAACAAAACAACCGAATCTTTTACCAACTCATAAGAGGCTGCATCCACCTCAATATGAGTTGGTAATTTAGCCTTATTGATTTGTGATGTAATGGCAGCACATATAACAGTAGGGCTATATTTATTGCCTATATCGTTTTGCACAATGAGTACCGGGCGTACACCTCCTTGTTCAGATCCGATAACAGGGCTTAAGTCAGCATAAAATACATCTCCTCGTTTCACAACCACATTACTCACACTCCGCTATTTTTTCAAAAAACTGCTCAACCTCTCTTTCAGCTTCAAAGCAAAATTCCGACAACTTCAAATTAATCTCGGCCATTTCCTGATATCCTCTGATCATATTGTCACGAATCTGCTTCTTAGGGTTGCGAGATGTTTTTTCCATCCATTCATCCATATTAGAGGCATTTTTGATGTTTAAAACTTTATGTTTCCTAGCCATTGCAAATCACTCCCTAATCCAGAGTTTCTATTTTCACTCAAATCGGAAGGTATTTATTTGCATATGAAGACAATACACTATTGTCTATATCCTTCTCATATTTTTGCCAATGAAATAGTTTTTATGCAAATTTTTCATCTTTACCAAAGACATTTTGTGTATTTAGAGTTTCATCCAACTCATTCACATAATTGATCTTTTTGATGATGGCTTCATGCTGTTTATAAACTCTTGGGATTCTTTTCCCTACCATACAAATGACTTCATAATTGATTGTATCTATATGATTTGCAATTTCCTCTGCCCCTATCGTCATTTCGCCCTGCGTACCCATCAGAACCACTTCATCCCCTACCCCTACATCAGGGATATCCGATACATCTACCATAAACTGATCCATGCAAATATTCCCTATTATGGGTGCATATTTTCCTTTGATTAGCACTCTTCCTTTATTTGACAATCGCCTTGAATATCCATCTGCATATCCGACTGGAATGGTAGCAACCTTAGTTTTTCTCCTGGTGACAAATTTTCGGCTATAACTTATGGGGACATCTTCATCTACTTCTTTTATAAAAACTACCTGAGACTTTAAAGTCATCGCAGGCTTTAAATGGATGGTGTCTTTCTTTACTTCATCTGAAGGATACAATCCATATAAAATAATTCCCGGACGAATTAAATTCATATGCATATTTTTATAGCCAATAAAACCAGCGCTGTTGGAACAATGTTTAATTGGAATGTAAACACCTTCTTTTTCCAACTGACTAATAAAAGAAGTAAAACGGCTAAACTGTAATTCTGTAAAGGAAGGATCTTTTTCATCTGCAGAAGAAAAATGGGTAAAAATGCCCTCAATCTGAAGATTAGGCAATTTGCTTATTTCTTTAATTAAATTCACTGAATCCTGATTAGGCTGTAATCCGATTCTGCCCATTCCAGTATCAATTTTTATATGAATCGCAGCGGTTTTACTTTGTCTTACGGCCGCATCAGAAATAGCTTTTGCCATATCATAGGAAAATACGGTCTGAATAAAATCATAGTAGACGATTTCTTCTGCCTGCTCTAGTGCAGTATAGCCCAAAATAAGTATCGGCACGCTAATATTATTTTTTCTTAATTGTTCGCCCTCATCCAAAATGGCAACCGCCAGTCTGTGTACGCCATTCTCTATAAGTACTCTGCTTACTTCAACTGCTCCGTGGCCATAAGCATCTGCTTTTACAATGGCCATGATTTCTGTATCTTCTGAAACTTGATTTTTAATCTGATGTATATTATGTGCGATTGCATCCAAATTAATCTCTGCAATCACACGGTAGAATTCTTGCGTCATTTGTGTGCCTCCCTAAATGCTCTTCAGTCTTTCTCTGCTGATGGCTTCAATTGAAACATACTAGCATCTAAATCAACATTATACTTAAATTCTCCATATTTAACAATAATTCTTTCTTTTCCTTCGGTGTCATATATTACCAACTGTGCCGGGTTCAAAGTCTTGTTGGATATCCATAGTTTCTCTGTAGCAAGATATTTGCCACCTTCAGGGATCATTGCTTCTAAAACAGTATATTCATCATTATTGTTATTGAAAACTTCTAAAGTAACTTCTTCTGATTGAAGATAATTTTTCACAAATGTTCCCAGAAATATTTCATAGGTATTCTTTGATTGGGGTATTTCATTCACTGCTTCTCCAAGAATTCGGGGGTTATACTGCATGACTTTTTTTCCATCGAATACTGTGACCAGCCCTTTCACCTGTTCTGGATCAGTGATTTCTATTCTGTATTCTCCACTCATTTTATAATATTGCTTTGTCTTGTATGTATTTTTGCCTTTATTTGAAATATACGTTACATCCGCAATACATGCATAACTTTCCATTGTCGTTAGTTTTTCCTGAATTTTTTCCATAGGTGATTTTGGGGTTCCTCCAGTAGAACAAGCAGCCAAAACGGTGCAAATCATAGTAAGGATGGGTATAATAAATAAAATCCCCGATTTCTTCACTCAATCCCCCCTTGATGGACTGCAAGGCGATCTTTGCATATTATGCCCTGTACCTTTTTAGTCCCTCATTGTAACGTTTTACACCTTCTAGGAATATTATACTCCCTAAAATTTCGATATATGACTGCCAGAAAAAAGCTTCTCATCTTTAACTGGATGGGTAATAAAGTTTCATTGCTTTCGGTACATAATTGCAGATATCTCCGGCCAGCATTCCATGCTGTCCCAGATCAGCAGCTGCCAAATCCCCTGCTTTTCCATGGATGAATGTGCCGAGTACCGCTGCTTTATAAGGATTTAACCCTTGCCCAATAAGTCCTGCTATAATCCCTGTTAATACATCTCCTGCCCCCGCTGTGGACATACCGGGATTTCCGGTAAGATTGATGTAGATTTGCCCGTCCGGATCGCCTATGATGGTCTTTGCATCCTTTAATACCAGTATAACGTGCCATTTATGGCAGAATTCCCTTACAGTATCAATTGGATTGGCTAAAACTTCTTCTGTACTCTTGTTAATCAATCTTCCCATTTCTCCTGGATGAGGGGTCAATACCACAGGTACTTTTAAGTTTCTTAACATATCGATATTCTTGGCAATGGCATTAATGCCATCTGCATCGATTACTAAAGGAATTCTCGCATGTTTAATCAGCCGTCTCATAAATTCTGTAACTTGAGGTCCTTGACCAATACCTGGACCTGCTGCAATCACTGTCGCTTTCTTCAGATACGGCTTAATATCATCAAAGCTTTCTCTGCAGAATTTCCCATCTTCGTCATGAACAGCGACCGTGATCACCTCCGTTAATTTTTCTTGCAGAATATCTGTAATACTTTCAGGAACACCTAAACTTACCAATCCTGCTCCTGATCTGAATGCCCCCTGACAGGTCAAAGCCGCTGCTCCTGTCATCCCTTTAGAACCGGCCATCACCTGAACTCTGCCATAAGTCCCTTTATTGCTTCTTGGAAATCTGGGGGGGATAAAACTATTTACTTCTTCTTCCCTTAAAACATTCATTTTCAATTGAGCATGGTCAATCACTTCTTTGGGAATACCTATGTCCGCAATGACCAGTTCTCCCACATATTCTGTCCCAGGATAGACATAAAGTCCAATCTTAGGCAAGGCTAAAGTAACGGTTTTATGAGCCTTAACTGCATTCCCCATAATGGCCCCTGTTTCTGAGTCAATACCGGAAGGAATATCAATAGCAAGGATATATTTCCCATAAAAATTGATTAAATCAATTAGATCATTGAAAATACCGCTGACAGGCTTCGATAGCCCCGTTCCAAAAATTGCATCCACAATCAAATCGCTTTTTTCAATAAGCGTAGCGATCTGGTCATCAATCAAAGCATCCTTATTTAAAATGATTTTCGGAATCTGCAATTTCTCTGCAATATTATAATTGGTTCTTGCATCATCTTTTAACAAAAGAGGGTCCCCTATGAAGATTATAGTTACATCCATGCCGCAATTATGAAGATGTCTTGCTACGCCTAACCCATCTCCGCCGTTGTTGCCCTGGCCACAAAAGATTACAACATTGGCTTTGGGGATATTTTGCAAATCCTTTTTGATTTCATTAACGACAGCCAATACTGCATTTTCCATCAGCACAATTCCCGGGATGCCTATTTTATGAATAGCAGTTTCATCAATTTGCTTCATTTCTTTTCCACTACATACCTTCATCAATTCTCCTCCTTTTGTACAATGGCATATGCTACAGCATATTCCCTGCAATGGGATAGAGTAATAAAAATTTTCGAAACTTTAAGTTCTTCTGCCAGTTTTTTCGCATTTCCGTATGTAAGTACATAAGGCTTGCCCATATCATCCCTAAGTACTTCTATATCACGCAGTCCAAAGTTTCTAAATCCCGTACCGAATGCCTTGGCAACAGCTTCTTTAGCCGCAAAAGTGGCAGCTATAGTGTTAAAACTATTTTTTCTTTCTTGGAAGAGCTTTTGCTCCTGCTCGGTAAAACACTTTTTTAGAAATCGCTCATTTCTTCTAACGGCTTCCTCAATTCTTCTAATTTCAATGATATCTGTTCCGATCCCCAGAATCACTTTCTCACCGCCAATAATTCTTATCCAAATAATCGATAAAATCTGCACCTACCAAATCATGTAAATAAGAATAAATTTGAGATGCTTTTTCTTCATGAATCGTCTTTTCTTCCAATTTTGCTTTTAAAAGTTCTCTGGTTTTTTCAATCCACTCATTTAATTCCTCTAAAGCTTTTTGATGTTCTTTCATTTCTCCGTAACAAATTTTAACACTTTCTTCGAGCAACTTTCCGTTGACTTCCTGGATTTCTTCCGGAATCGTAGCCAGCCGGTTCTGTATTTCTTCTATTTTTTCATTAATCTCTAAAATATACTTTTGATTCTTTTCCATCTCTTTTTTAGCCGCTTCATTTTCATTGTTAAAAGCTTCTGTAGTAAGCTCAAGTATTCCATCCATTAATTTTTTCTTTAACTTTAAATAATCTTTCAGGTCATTATTCAGCTGCCCTTGCTGCTTAAGCAAATTACCAAGTCTTTCTTCCAAGTCACGGATGGTTTTTGTTTTCTTTTCGGGAGGAAAAATATTATGCCACACTTTGTCTAAAATTAAAATCGGAACCCGACTATGCCGAAGCATTTCCATATCCAGATCAGCCTTCTTTTTATTCTTGTTCCACGGAAAATTCATTCTCCTTCTCCCTCCCCATTTGATATCTTTTATGAGTTGAAACTGTGCTAAAGCCTAAACCGTCCCAAAATTTCTGCCCAATATCATTATCTTGATCAACATGTATATCGATATAATCCACTTCCTTCTCCTTAAAATCTTCCATAATACAACGGACGAGCTGAGTTGCCAATCCTCTTCTTCTATATTCTGGCATAATATATATTTCCTCAATACTTCCCTCATTTTTTATATCGTATAATGGAGGGATTTTCCGTATACTTCCTCTGATGTAGCCTATCACTTTTGCATCTGCTTCTGCTACGTAGATCAAGACTTGCCTGCTTTCAATAATCCATTCCAATTCTTCTTCTTTGAGTTTCTTCCAGTCTTGAGTTATTGGGAAAATAATATTTTTGCTCTTATGAAACAATATCAATTCATTCCATGAAATACTTAAGATCTCTATGTCCTTTTTATGCGCTTTTCTTATGTTAATCATATCAAGCCTCTATTTCTAGTCATTTCATTTTATTTTATTGTATCACTGAACTAAAATAATTAAAATAAAAACCCCGATATAAATCGGAGTTTTTATAAACATAAGCTATTTGACTTATCCGCCTGTTAATTTCAATAATTTAGTAATTATTGCTGCTGCCTCCGCCCTGGTAACCTTCCCGGAAGGTCTAAAGGTACGGTCCGGATAACCACTTAGTATGGAATAATAAAAAGCAATACCTAATTCTTTTTTATGCTGGATGTTTTTTGCATCCGAAAAGTTGAAATTCTGACCAACAGAATTGGTATATCCCAAATATTTAAGGAAATTGCCTACCATAGCAGCCATTTCATCCCTTGTGAGGGTATCATCATATTTCAATTTTGAAAAATTCGTGCCATAATCTGCTTCGGAAACTAATTTCATTTTTTTCGCTGCGTCAAAATAGCCCTGTTTTACAAACCAATGGTCTTCATTATTTTTCTTCGTGAGCTTATGGTCTGTACTCCTGATCAGCATAGTCATGAATTCCGCCTTTGTAACCTTATTCTCCGGTTTAAAAGATCCATCTTCATATCCTTTGGCAATATCATGATCCACTACTGTTGTAATTGCTTCTTTTGCCCAATGATGATCCGGAACATCGGTCATCAGATACAAAGGTTTTTTCGAGATTTCTTCGAATTTGAATTTTATCGGTTCCGTAGAAAACATAAATCCTTTTGGATCTTTTATGAAGAGCCTGAAATAATATTCTCCCTTATATTGATCATCCAGGATTAAATTGTTCGTATCTTTATTACGGCTTACGGCGCTGCCAATATAAGCTCTCATCGGTTCTCCTGTCACAACAGTTTTAACAGGCCTTGGAAAATGATTGTCATCTACAGGATAAGAAATCAATGTATATTCGTAATTTTTTCCATCAGATATAGGCTCCCAGGATATTTCATATTGTGGATATCCCGGCATAATTTCTCCCACTTTTTTAATCGTTAATGTAGGCTTTGTGGGGAGGGTTGGCTCTACAGTGGTATAACCAGCCATCCTCAGCCAGTATAAGTAAAGACCAGGTACATCTGCCGCCAGAGGTATGGATAAATTCTCTTGTGGCAGAAGATTAAAACTGTCAGTGGAATAATAATAATCTTTTATATTCTGCTCAACTCTTTCCTTAACATCTTTATAATCTACGGACTTTTTAGCCGTTGGAGAACCAAAAAGCTGGACGTAGTCTTCTGCTGCAATTTCTGCTACATCCCATTTGTGAATATATCCTGTATCATTCACCGAATAATATTCCACCTCTTTGTAATTGGTCAGGCCTCTGATTTTAGCATACTTTGTTTGCTCCCATTGATTAAAATGTTTATTTTCTTTGGTCAGCAGATAATACAGTGTGAAGTGATGTCCGTATTCATGGGATAATACCCACGCCAATTGGGATACATCTTTATATTGGTCCCCATTAAATATTTCTATGTAACGGCCTTTCTTGTATACATATTTGCCTTCGCTGTTAATATCATAATCTTCAAAATAATTTCCTGCAACACCATCCGGAGAATCAGGATATATATATATAGTAGATAGAAAATTCAACTCTTCTCCGTGGAAATTTTTTAAAAGCTCATCATAAATGCTTTTTAACTTTTCCTGAGAGGTCCAGTTTTTTGAAAAACTAACGATTTTAACACCTTGGTCTCCTTCATATGTACCAAGAGGGGCTCCATATTCTTTTCTTGCCTGTGCTTCAACGCTGCTGCTGAACATAATAAACAGAAAAATAATAAAACCAGCTGTATAAATACTTTTTTTCATTTTGTCCCTCCTCGTACTTTCTGTCCATGCAGAATCTTTAATTACATTATATAGAAGAATTATTGAATTACTGTTACAGGGACATTAAATATCTTTAAGATTTGATTGCAGTGGTATAAAGATCTGAGCAATCAAAGTTATTATTTAAAAAATTATAAGCCAGGGAGATGAAGATTTTATGACCCAGAATAATTTCTCGGTTAATTATATCCGATGGCTACTTTATGGTATTTTTCTGATTTCAGCAGTATTGCTTGCAATATCCATATTTATTATCATTTATTTTATATCTTCCCCGTTGCCATCTTTTAATTCTAAGGAAGAATACGGCTTTTCAATACAAGAAATTCGTTCGTCTATTTTCTCTTCCGACGGAAAATCTCACAGTATAGCCGCCGACTTTTATATTACTTCCTCTAAAAAGAATTTAACTCAGGCTGAGCTTAATTCTCTTCGAATCGCTATATTAGAAATCATTCCAACTCTTGATTATGAGCAACTCACTAAAATGGGCGGAACGGATTATTTTACAGAAAGTATAAAAAAAGGACTTAATGCCCGTTCATCCGAAGAATGGATTGAGAGAGTATATGTCTCAAACCTTTTGCTGGATATAACGGTAAGTCCTGAAAAAAATAAACGAAATAATACGATTGAAAAAATGTTTCAAAACTATTAAAACAACACCGGAAAAAATCCTATGATAAAGCCTAAAAGACCTCCTAACCAGGTTATGGCTTTTAGTTCTCTGTCCACAACGGATAAAATGATCTGTTCAGTATAATCCGTTTCGAAGTCCATGATCCTTTCTTCAACTATATGAGGAATGTCCAGCAGGGCAGCGATTTCAGAGGATTTACTCGTAATGATTAGCTTGTAATATTTTATAACGGCATCTTGTATCTTTTCCTCCAATGATTTTCCAATTCTTTTCACCCAACGAGAAACAGGGACCTCTAAGGATCTTTTTATTTCTTTTGAAATAAAAAGATTTATTTTTTTGAAAATCTCATTTTTTTGAATAAGGTTTTCCAGATATTCTCTGATCCATTGATGCATATCCTGAACTATATTAGGCTTAATTGCAGTGATTAAAGTAAGTACAGTAAGATCCTGCTTACTCATGTATTCTTTAATCATTGCCTTAAGTTTTTCCAGTGTTTCTTCTTTTGTAAAATATAAGATTACTTTATTGAGTATATCCTCTATTTCGCTTGTATGATGGGCCAGCTGAATTTTGTCTGCCCATTCCTTTACAGGTTTTTCTACGACATAATCTATAAAACTGTTAATTTGCTTTAGAATTTCTTCTCGTTTTTCTTCGTTTTGTGCGCTTTCTTCTATATATCGAAGCGTCTTGTCATATATTTTGTCTGCATCTACGAACATAAGTGCCAGTTTCCCTAAATTCGCCTGTATCAGTTCCAAAAGAATCTGCTTTAATTTCTGCTGTATAAAGGGTTTATTCATATAGTCTATGAGAAGAGTAACCAAACCAGGAAAATAGTCTCTTATAACTTCTTTCACATAGATCATCCATGAATCCGGGATGATTTCTGACATGGTACGCTCTTCATTTTGAATTCTGTCTTTTAGTTCTATAATTTCGCCTATAATCCATTGTCTAAAGGTATCACCCTGCAAAAAGTCAGACTGAATTATATTTTCTACAGGTATGTCTTCCACTTTTCTGGTTAAAATACTTTTAATAGGATGCATAATTAATGAAGTTATTTCGTCCAATACTTGCTGATCGCTAATTTTACTGAAGATAAACTGACTTAAAGTATTTTCTATGGAGTCTATGGTACTGTTCTTATGATCTCCTAAAATTTCAGTGAGAATGGTATCCAGGCTTTCTTCATTATTTCTTAGACTATAAAAAGCATTGGCTGTTATACTTCTTAAACTTTCAAGAACTTTTTCATCCACCAATGCCTTTACCAAAGCCTCTTCAGAAAGAAGATGTTTTCCTACAGTTTCGCCCACCTTTTTGGCTATTCTATTTTTTTCTTTGGGAATTAACCCGGGAGTAAAAGGTACTTTCATCCCAAAAATCCTTTTTTCTTCATGAGGGCGAAAAAGCATTTTAATCGCAAGCCAATTGGTAAAATACCCTATTACACTTCCTGCAATAGGGCTAATAAGAAATTCGGATATGTTCATGTTGTCTTCACGCACTTCCTATCATTTGTTTTGTTTTTTCATCTCTGCTTCTTTTTTAAGCTTTTTTCGGTTAATGTTATAAGACATGATCATTAAACTATCGGATAAATGGACATCCTCAACCACCACATCAGGTGAAAGATCCAAGTCCACAGCAGAAAAATTCCATAAGCCTTTGATTCCCCACTTTGCCAAGTCTTCTGCAACCTTTCTGACTTTAGACTTAGGTAAAGTAAGAAATGCAACGTCAATCTTGTTTTCTTTTACGAAAGACTCCATTTCATCAATATCTCTGACTTCTATCCCTCTGATCGTCATACCTATCAATCTCGGATTCACATCAAACAAACCTTTAAGAATAAATCCTCTTTTTTCGAATTTAGTATAGTTTGCTAAGGCTTGTCCTAAATTCCCCACACCAACAATAATAAACTTATATGTATTGTTCAGCCCTAATATTTTTCCAATCTCGTTATATAAATATTCTACATTATACCCGTATCCCTGCTGTCCAAATCCTCCAAAATTGTTTAAATCTTGACGAATTTGGGAAGCTGTTACTCCCATTCGTTCACTGAGTTCCTTGGATGAAATACGAGTGATATCGTTCTCTAGAAGCTCTCCCAAGTATCGATAATACCTAGGCAACCGCTTTACTACGGCAATTGAAATTCTTCTATCTGTATCCAATTGATTCTAGCTCCTTTCGCCTAATGTAACATAAAGTATGTTTAAAGTATAACATTGATACAAAAATAATGTCAATCACGCCTTTCTTTTTGGTCGGCTTTTTGATATCATAGTTTATAGTATGCTTATGATCAAATGTAAGAGGTGGCAATATGATTTTGGCGTGTAAAGATATCACCAAAACCTTTGGAACGGATATCATACTTAAAAATATTACCTTTCAAATAGAAGAAAAAGAGAAAGTAGCTATTGTTGGTGTAAACGGTGCAGGTAAATCCACTTTATTTAAAATTCTGGCCGGAGAACTATCTTATGACAGCGGTGAAATTTTTAAAGCTAAGGATACCTCTATAGGTTATCTTTCTCAAAACATGGAAATTAATACAAATAATACGATTTTGGATGAAATGATGACTGTTTTTTCCGAACTTCTTGAAATAGAGTCTTCCATCCGTCTTCTTGAAGAAAAAATGAGTGCTCATAAAGGGGAAGATCTCTCAAATCTTATGCGTCAGTATTCCCTGCTCCAGCATGAGTTTGAAGAAAAGAACGGATATGGCTTCAAAAGCCAAATCAAAGGAGTATTAAAAGGATTAGGTTTTGATGAAAGTGAAATAAGCAAACCCATTAATATACTCTCCGGAGGACAGAAAACCCGGGTTGCCCTGGCAAAACTTCTTTTATCCAGTCCTTCTGTTCTACTGCTGGATGAGCCAACCAATCATCTGGACATCAGTGCGATCGAATGGCTGGAGGATTTCTTAAAAAGTTATTCCGGTACAGTTATGATTATATCCCATGACAGATATTTTCTGGACCGTATTGCTACGAAAGTCATTGAAATCGAAAACACTAAATCATCTGTATATAATGGAAACTATTCATTCTATGCAAAATACAAGCAAATCAACCGTGAAATACAAATGAACCAGTATCTCGCTCAGCAAAAAGAAATCAAGCGCCAGGAAGAAGTCATTCAAACTCTTCGCTCCTTTAATCGTGAAAAGTCTATAAAAAGAGCCAGAAGCCGCGAAAAAGCTTTGGAAAAGATAGAAAGAATTGAACGCCCTGAAGCCCTCCCTTCTTCCATGAAGCTTACATTAGAGCCAAAAATCCAAAGCGGCAATGATGTTCTTCATGTGGAGAATTTATCAAAAGCTTTTGGCAATCGTAAACTCTTTGAAAATGTTTCCTTTGATTTAAAACGAGGCGAAAAAGTTGCTCTGATCGGTCCCAATGGAGTCGGTAAAACAACTCTTTTTCGTATATTATTGGACCAAATTGATCCTGACAGTGGATTCTTTCGACTTGGTACGAATGTAAAAATCGGTTACTATGATCAGGAACATCAAAATATATCTTATAACAAAACTATTATTGACGAAATATCGGACGCTTATCCAACTTTAACCCTTGGAGAAATACGAAATATCCTGGCAGCATTCTTATTTACCGGAGATGATGTATTTAAGGAAATCTCCAGCTTAAGCGGCGGAGAAAAAGGAAGGGTATCTCTTGCAAAAATTATGCTTTCAGAAGGTAATTTTCTGCTCCTGGACGAGCCGACGAACCATCTGGACCTTTTATCCAAGGAAGTACTGGAAGATGCATTAAATCATTATGAGGGAACGGTACTATATATTTCCCATGACCGCTATTTTATCAATCGAACAGCTGATAAGGTCCTGGAACTTACCCCTCATGGCATAAAAGAGTATCTCGGTAATTATGATTATTATATTGAAAAAAGAAATCAAATCAAATTCGAACATACAGAAAAAGAAACTGTTCCTGCGGAAAAATCTTCTTCAAAAGAAGAATGGCTGAAAAGAAAAGAAGAACAGGCACAACAGAGGAAACTTCAGGGAAGTATTGAGAAAATAGAAAAGCAAATTCATGAGACAGAAAATGAAATAGAAGCAATCAATGAACAGCTCTGCTTGGAAGAAGTGTATACAAATCCCAAAAAATCTGCGGAAATGCTGGATAAGAAGAGTCAGTTAGAAGAAGAACTGGAGCGTCTTTATGAGCAATGGGATGAGCTGCAGTCTATGCTTGGAATATAACTGTTTTCTCATATAAAAATTAAACGAGCCAATATGCTTTGGCTCGTTTTATGTTGCATTTTTGCATTGCTTCATAAAATCAGAGTACGTTTGATTCGTGTATTTTTTAAAGCACTTCCCAAAATAATTGGGATCAGGAATACCAACCATTTTGGCCGTCATATACATGAGCATCCCTTGTTTGGCATAAGCTATTGCTTGTTCCATTCTGCATTCTGTAAGGTAATCTATTAAGTTTTTCCCAGTTTCTGTTTTAAACAACCGGCTTAAATAACTTGCATTAAATCCGAAAGTCTGAGCAATGGATGTTAAGTTCAAATCCGCCTGAGTATAATTTTTTCGAATATATTCTTCAATTTTACGGATCGTGTCATTCCCGGGAACCACTGTAACTTCTTTTTCTGCTTTCTTTGGACGTTCTTCATCCAGTTTTTTAATGATTTTTTCCAGAGCTGCTTTAATATCTGCCCGTACTATGGGTTTTAACAAATATTCACACACACCAATGCCTATGCACTCTCTTGCATACTCAAAATCACTGAATGCAGTCAGAATGACTATTTTTAAATCCGGATACCGCTGAATGGCTACTCTTGAAAATTCTATTCCGTCCATAAAGGGCATCTTAATATCTACAAATGCAATATCCGGCTTAATTTCATCAATAATATTAATGGCTTCAATGCCACTGGCTGCTTCGCCAGCTATTTCAAGCCCTAACTCTCCCCATTGGATAGCATTCTTCAATAGATTTCTAAGGGATTTTTCATCATCGATAATCATTACCTTATACATCTACAGCCCCCCTATAATGGGATTTTTATATCCACTTCACAGTATTCCCCTTCTTTACTCTTGATCTCAAAAACGTCATCCATGTCATAATAATAACGGATGCGTTCGATCGTGCCTTTTAATCCAAAGCTTTTATTATTATTCTCATTCATGAGAGATTGGATTTGCTCTGGATTCATTCCAACGCCACTGTCGTAGACAACGATATGCAGCCGTTGATCTTTTTCATAGACAGACACTCTGATAATGCCTTTCTCTCCTTTTAACCTTACTCCATGGTACAAACTGTTCTCTACTAAAGGCTGTAAAATTAATTTCGGTATTTTGATATCCAGCAAATCTTCCTGTAAATCATATTCATCCTCAAATACATCTTCATACCTTAGTTTTTGAAGCTTCAGATAGTCCCTTACAATTGCCACTTCTTCTCTGATTGTAATCTCTTTGCTACCTTTGCTTAAGAATCTTCTATAGAAGTTTCCCAGCGTTTCAATGGCATCGTAAACTTCATCCGCTGAATTTTGCAGAGCGAGATCTGCTATGGTGCCTAAAGCATTATATAAAAAGTGGGGATTGATTTGCTCTCTTAGCACTTCCAGCTCCGCTTTTTGCATGGCTTTTTCTTTTTCCAGCAATTCATCTATTAAACGATTGATCTCAATCAGTTTATAATTATGAATATTTTTTAAATATCCCGCATCATTATTGGACAAGCGCAGACTTTCCTTTCTTTGCCATCCTAATTTTAAACTGTCCATGTATTGGACCAATTTTTCCAGTGGATTTGCCACATATACGGATATAAATATTCCGATGATGATTAAACATACAATGGTTAGTGCAATAATAATCGTAATCACCATAATCGCCTGTGAAGAAAAATATTTTTTAAAAGACAAATGCTCAATTTTGGCTATAGTGAATGGCGTATCCGGTATATGAAAACGAGACAATATTTTAGTATAAAAAAAGCCTTCTTCGGAAACTTGTTCAAATTCGTTCTGGCCAATTTCCATTTCCTGAAATTCTTTTACTCTTTCATCTCCTAACAAGATATTGCCCTGATCATCATAATAGCAAAAATGCCTGTCCTGACTTGTCATGTCTTTAAAAGAGTTTCTGAGAATATCTGTCGTTAAATTGATCACTATAAGACCAATGGGTTTTTGTGTATCCAGATCATTAATCAGACGAATAAAGGATATTACAGGTTTTCCAGATTTTGCTTTGAAGGCTCCATCTCCGTTCACTCTTATAGCATATAAGCCAGCTTTCTCTATAATTTCCTCCTGCCATTTTGGATCGTATATAATGTTCCTATTGATATAAGTAACTTCTCTCCCAACATTAACGTAATTCTTATCCATTCTGAATACATAGATAGAAGATACATAATTAAAAGTATTACCAATATCATACATTGTCATCATTGCATTTTGCAATAATCTTGGAGAATTACTACGATCACTTTTTAAATAATCAACCACCGCAGGATCAGTCATTATAAGCTGGCTCATTGTGCTGACAGCTCCAAATTCAGTATTCAGATTGTTTCCAATAGAAATCATAGAATGATAATTATTGTCCTTCACATAATCAATCATATTTCTTTTTATAAAAAAAGAATAGATCAGAAAAAATATAGTAATATATGAAACAGCTAAAGTTATAAATAAAAATCTTAATTTTTGCTTCAGGGTTTTGGAATAGAACCAAGTTTTTATTTTTTCTTTTAAATGCTTCATAATTTCTATTGGAGACCTTTCTAAAAAATTTTTTATACATTCTTATTTCAGGTCAAAAGATGCCACATCCACAGATTATAAAATTATTATAAAACATCTGACGCTTCATGAAAACCTTTTACTTCGCACAATTAAGTATAAGAGGGAGAATGACAGGTTCTTTTTTTGTTAATTCTACACTTCTTTCATCCGCACCAGAAACGCCAATATACAGGGTGAACTTATTGCTGTCTAAAATTCTTTCTCCTTCGTCGTTTACAACTTTTAATGATTCAAAAGGAATCATCATATGAAATTCTTTTTCTTCTCCAGCATTAAGGTGAATTCTTTTAAAACCGCATAAACTGGTATTTCTCACAGCATATCTGGATTCTTCGTCTTTAATATAGACTTGCACAACATCTTCTGTAGCAACTTTACCCCTGTTCTTTACAGATACTTTTATTTTTATATCCTGATTAAGTTTTATAGGTTCTTCCAAAACCGCACCGGTACAAATCACATCTCCATATGTTAAACCATAACCAAATGGATATAAAGGTTTTTCTTCAATATAACGATAAGTTCTATTTTTCATGGAGTAATCTGTAAAAGGCGGCAGATTGTCAAGAGAAGCATAAAAGGTTATGGGAAGTTTTCCAGATGGTGAAGTTTTTCCAAATAAAATATCTGCTATCGCCTTTCCTCCCCTTGCTCCCGGATACCAGGCCATTAAAATACCATTACAATGCTCCTGGGCATAACTTAAATTGATAGCACTTCCGGCTAGAAGACAAAGTATTGTGGGTTTTCCTACTGCTACAATCTTCTCTAAAAGTTTTCTTTGTACTTGCGGCAATTCCAGATCCTTCTTATCCCCCGAACCAACATTATTGCCTTCGTCCATCTCTTCTCCTTCTATGGTTTCATCCAGTCCAAGACATAAAACCACTATATCGCTGTGTTCTGCCACAGTTACTGCTTCCATAAGCCTGTCATGGGAGTATGCCAAAGGTTCTGTTCTGTCTTTTACCAGTTCACAACCCTTTGAATAAAGAATCCTTACTTCGTCTCCTGCTTCATCCTGAATGCCTTCTAACACGGTAATGTATCTGGAAGATGTTCCATAGTAGTTTCCTTTCAGGGCACGCCTGCTGTTAGCATTGGGTCCGATGACGCCGATGGTTTTAACCTTCGTTTTATCAATAGGCAAAATGCCGTCATTTTTTAAAAGTACTGCACTCTTTCTTGCCGCTTCGATGGCCAGTTCAATATGTTCTTTACATTCTACCACTTCATAAGGAATTTGATCATATTCGCTGCCCTCAAATAATCCTAATTTGAATCTGGTAGTAAACAGTCTTTCAGCTGCTCTTGTAATATGCTCTTCTGTTATAAGTCCTTCCTGCAAAGCCTGAAGAAGAAGCAGATATGTGTTACCGCAATTTAAATCACATCCTGCATCGATTGCCAGAGCTGCAGATTCCTGAGGTGTACTGGTTACCATATGATGCATATGAAAATCTTTAATTGCCCAGCAGTCTGATACCACATGGCCATCAAATCCCCATTTGTTTCTTAAGATATCTCTAAGAAGGAAATAGCTGCCGCAGCAAGGTTCTCCATTGGTTCTGTTGTAAGCCCCCATAACAGATTCTACTTTTCCTTCTTTGACACAGGCTTCAAAGGCCGGAAGGTAAGTTTCCCATAAATCTTTCAAACTCACTTCTGCATTAAATTCGTGACGTAAATCTTCAGGACCACTGTGTACTGCAAAATGCTTTGCACAGGCCGCAGCTTTTAAAACTTCCCCTTCCCCCTGAAGTCCTTTTATAAAAGCAACCCCTAATCTTGCAGATAAAAATGGATCTTCTCCATAAGTTTCATGTCCTCTGCCCCAACGAGGATCTCGGAAAATATTGACATTTGGAGACCAAAAAGTTAAACCTTTATAGATGTCTCTGTCTTCATGTTTGGAACTTTCATTATACTTTGCCCTGCCTTCTTCTGCTATAGTGTCAGCTACCTCTCTTAAAAATTCTTCATCAAAAATAGCTGCAAGGCCAATTGCCTGCGGAAAGCTGGTAGCGGTGCCAGCCCGGGCTACTCCATGAAGGGCTTCGTTCCACCAGTTATATGCTGGAATCCCCAGCCTTTTTATTGCCGGAGAATTGTAAGTCAATTGACTTGCTTTTTCTTCCAGAGTCATCTGTGCTACAAGTTCTTTTGCTTTCTTTTTGCATAATTCATGTGAGTTCATTGTTTTCCTCCTTTAACCTTTGATTGCTCCTGCCATCAGACTTTGCTGTATTTTTTTGCTCATAAAGCTGTAGGCAACCAGTGTCGGGAATGTTGCAATAACCAGCGCCGCACCAATGGGGCCCCAATCAGTCGTATAAGAACCGGACAGTGTTTGGATTCCTACTGATAATGTTCTATACTTCGAGTCGCTTATGAAGATGACTGCAAACATAAGCTCATTCCACGCCTGTAAAAAAGTAAAAATTGCAATGGTAGAAAGAGCAGGCTTCATAAGTGGTAATATGACTCTAAAAAAGATTCCAAAAATACCGGCTCCGTCAATACACGCTGCTTCCTCCAGCTCTCTCGGTATATTTTCAATAAATCCTCCGCAAATCATAATAGCCATAGCCAAAGCAAAAGCTGTATAAGGTATAATTAATGCCTGATAGGAATTCGTCATTTTTAAATTCCTTAAAATAATAAAAATCGGTAAAAGTGCTGCATGAATCGGAACAGTCAGACCCAGCATAAAAATACTGTTGACTAAATTTCTTCCCTTCCATACAAGCCTGTTTAAGGCATAACTCGCCATGAGAGAAAATATCGTTGTCAATATAATTGTAGCACAAGTAACAATAATACTGTTAATAAAATATAAGCCCATATTCCCTGTGGTTAAAGCCGCTTCATAATTGGACCAGAGCCACTTTCGGGGAAGGCCCACCACATTTTCACCGAAAATTTCTCTATTGTCCTTAAGAGAAAATGTAAACATCCAATATAAAGGGAAAAGATTGATTGCTGCCCATATGCCTAAAATAGTATAGATTATAATATCCTTTGACTTTGCTTTTACACTGCTCTCCATCTAGTCCACCTCCGTTTTGAAGAATTTCTGAATCACGATGGCAAAGAAAAAGCACAGGAAGATGATAAATAACGCTATGGCGCTGCCAAATCCATATCTGTTGCGTTCAAAGATCATCGATACCATCAGAGTACTTGGTACTTCACTGGCATGGGCAGGGCCGCCATTGGTCAAGACATATATTAAATCAAAAGCCTTTAAAGAACCCGTAACTGCAAAAATGACACTTACTTTTATAACTGGCTTAAGCATCGGAATAATAACGTGCTTTGAGATCTGCCATTCTGTGGCGCCGTCTATCTTTGCAGCTTCTCTGAACTCCGGAGAAATGGATTTAATGCCTGCATACATCAAAAGCATATGATAACCTACATACTGCCATAAAATCGGAACAAATACAGCCAATAATGCTGTCTTTTGATCTCCCAGCCAAGGCTTGGCTAAGTGCCCCAATCCTATGGTTCTTAATCCAACATTTAAAATTCCATAGTCAGGATTATAAATTTTCATCCATAATTGTCCAATAACAACGGTTGAAATTAGCACTGGGAGAAAAAACACAGAAACAAAAAATCTTTCACCTTTTACACCTTTAGACAAAAGTAAAGCCAATCCCAATGAGATGGGCAGCTGTATAAAAACGGATAAAAATGCAAGTACTAAAGCATTCCCTATAGTTTTTGGAAATCCTGCTGACTTACTTGTAAATAACTCAATATAATTTTTAAGCCCTATAAATACTCCCTTATTAATTCCGTCCCATTTTAATAAACTATAATATGATGACATAAAGATTGGTAATATGATGATAGCTGTAAACAAGAGTGCCGCAGGAAAAATGAATACAAAAATAGCTAATTTATTCTTTCTTACCGAATCCATCGTCTGCCTCCTTATAAGATGCTTTATATAAAAAGAGCGAAAACCTTTCTAAACAAATACTGAAGAGCTATGCATTTGCTAGAAAGGTTTTCTTTTCCCTATTATTGCTCAAGTTGGTTTGCCATTGCCTCAGCTAATTCTTCAGGAGAAATATTTCCCATGAAAAGTTCTTGTAACAATGCCAGGTATTCTCCTGCATCTTCAGCTTCCATTAATGTATCATACCAAATTGTAAAGGAAGTTGCTTTAGATGCCATATCTGCGATTTTCTTAGTAATTGGGTTTACTGAGCTGTCATCATAATCTACTTTCCATGCAGCTACTCCTGCACCGTCAAGATAAGCATATTTTGAAATACTTTTTGCAAGTTCAAATGCTGCTTTTGCAGCTATATCTTTATGAGGACCAGATGCATTAACCATTAAGGAATCGGTTGCTCCACCCATAAAGTCAGTTTCTTTACCTTTGCCGCCTACCGCAGGGAATGGGAATACGTCAAAATCTTCTGGATTTTCTGGGTCTGTCTGAATAGAGCCTGCCATCCAGCTTCCTGTAATGAACATAGCAACATCACCATTATAAAACATCGCACTTGCTTCGTCGTTAGATAAACCAGGAGCACCTTCCGGATATGCACCTAAATCTATCAGTTCTCTCAATTTTTTGGAAGCCTCTATAAAGTCAGGGTCGTTATAAGTCTGTCCAGATTTTGTAAGTGCTGCAGCTACTTTTTCAGGCCCTGCAGATTTTAATACCAAATTGTCATGAGTCATAGCAATTACCCATGTATCTTTAGCACTGATACCAATCGGAGTAATCCCTTTAGATTTAAATGTCTTACAAACTTCAATGAATTCATCCCAGTTAGTTGGAACTTTTACACCGTTTTCTTCAAACATCTTTTTATTATAAAAAACTGCAGATAATGGCGTTGTAAAAGTAACACCATATAATTTTCCGTCGAATCTTACATTTGTGAGAGCTACTTCTGGTAATTCATCTTTATATTCTGCAAAATAATCATCTAGTGGTAACACCTTGCCTGAGTCTACAAAAGGCTTAGAAAATCCACCGCCCCAAGTATAGAAAATATCAGGAAGTTCATTAGCAGCAACTGCTGATTTGATCTTTGTCTTATAAGATTGGTTTTCAAAAGTTTCATGCACGATTTTTACACCTGGATTTGCTGCTTCAAAATCTGCAATAGCTTTAGCATAAGCAGGACTGAATGCATCACTTTCTGTAGCAATACTCCAAAGTGTTAATGTAACTTCACCTGATGAATTCCCTGATGTCTCAGTATTCGTCTCATTGTTCGTTGAAGTATTCGCTTCATTGGTTTGAGTGTTGTCTGATTTTGATCCGCATCCGACAGCAAGGGATGCAACCATCATAATGCACAATAAGAAACTTAAAAATCTCTTTTTCATAATCACTTTCCCCCTATGAATTGATTTACAATTTGATTATACCCGTCAATAATGCACATTCGAACGGATTTTTTTTACTTGGATATGTAATATTTTTACCTAGAACCTATAATATTTTATCAGAAATTGGTTATAAATCCTATCCACAATCTATCCTTTTAGTATAATTCTTACAAAAAAATCCTTTTAGAATCGAAGATTATACTTCTTATCTAAAAGGATTTCTAAAAATAAGACATTATCTGTTTTCTTTTTCTTTGTTTTGATGATTTTGCAAAATCTGCTCTTTGATCTTGTCGGCCTGTTCCTGAGTAATGATTTTTTCCTTTACCAGCTCATCGAAATAATCCTTCTTCTGTTGTTTCTTTTTCTCAAAATAAACTCTGCGTTCTTCTTTGGTCATCTTCCTGATTTTCTCCAACTCTTTTTTCCTTTGCTCTTCATATTTCTTATTGAATTCTTTCCATTTCTCGGCTTGCTCTTTTGTAATGATTCCCTGCTCTACCCACTGCTCTACATCGCATCTGTAAAACTTCCTATGAGGTTTCTTTACAGATTCTGCTTCTGTTTTTACAGATAAAGTAACTGGACTGATATTATTGGTTTCAACTGCAAATACATTAAAAACTGAAGAAAGAAGTAAACCTCCTGTAACCGTCAGCGTAATTAATTTGCTCAATGGATCCTCTCCTTTCTTCATTTAATGTATTGCAGTTATAGTATGTCCAAAAATAATTAAAGTTTTATTACAACCCGTTACTTGTATTATTTACATTGGGAAATTTTGCTTCATACGTCTATCGTCATAATTTATTTTTACATAGTAAATGCACTTGCAAAATAAATCTGCAAAAAAGATTTATTTGCAAGTGCATTTACTGCCTGGAGGACTTCTTATTACACAGGCAATTCAAAGGGATTTCCTATTACAATAAAAATAGGCTGACGATCGTCAGCCTTTTAAATACTTCATCATATTTTCTTTAACATTTTTAACATGAAGATTGGTAAGTCTTTCTGCTTCCTCGGGATTTCTGTTTTTGATTGCTTCTAAAATGGCTTTATGTTCCTCTGTGGACTTTTTTGCACGGCCAGGGGTTGCGATAGACTGCATCCTTACTCTTTGTGCGTAGTGATGAAAATCAGATAATATATGTTTTAAAGGTTTGCTGTTGGAAGCTTCATAAATGACTTCATGGAACTGTGTATCGAGTTCATGCAAATGCTCCATATTGTTTTTTTCTGTATAAAATTCTGTCAATTCTATAATTTCTTCCAACTGCTTTAATTGTTCATCTGTTATTTTCGTCGCCGCCCATCTGGCCGCCAAGCCTTCAATTAAGGAACGTATTTCATAGATGTCTATAATATCCTGCTTACTAATCCCCGAGACCACCGTCCCTTTATTGGGAATAGAAGTGACAAGCCCCTCTAACTCTAATTGCTTAAGAGCTTCCCTGACAGGAGTGCGACTAACACCCAAATTTTGTGAAATCGCCACTTCTGTTAATGGTTCCCCTGCCGCATATTTGCCTTCTAATATGTCTTCTCTTATTTTGTGAAAGACTCGACCTCTCAGTGAGTGATCGCTCACTTCTTTTTGAAGATCAAAAGTCACGGTAATCCTCCTTTATCCGTTTACAACTGCATACTTTAAAATTTACGATATCTTTTTAATGGATAACTTTTTCAAAGGAGGAATGCATTATAAAGATTTAATGGTTTCCATAACATAATCTGCAAACTCTTCGTTGGTAGCGCCCGTATCTCTTCCTGTAATCACAAGTTTTTTCTCAGTACGGGTGCAAATATCCATTGCCTTGTCTAATTTTTGAGATTCTTCCACATATCCGATATGGGAAAGAAGCATGGACGCTGCACGGATAATGCTGCTTGGGTCTGCATACTTTGCTCTTCCTTCTTCCACCATTCTGGGGGCTGAACCATGGATTGCTTCAAACATAGCATATCTCTTTCCAATATTGGCACTTCCTGCTGTTCCAACTCCTCCCTGGAACTCTGCAGCTTCATCGGTCAAAATATCTCCGTAAAGGTTTGGAAGCACAATAACCTGGAACTGGGTTCTTCTCTTTTCATCCACTAGTTTAGCGGTCATGATATCGATATACCAGTCATCCACTTCTATTTCCGGATAATCTTTAGCCACTTCTTTGCAGATATTAAGGAATTTACCGTCCGTCGTTTTTACAACGTTAGCCTTTGTTACGATGGTTACTCTTTTCTTCCCATTGGCTCTTGCATAATCAAAAGCTGCTCTTGCAATTCTTTCAATTCCCTGGGTTGTCATTACTTTAAAGTCAAAGGCAATATCCTCATTAATGTGGAAACCTTTAGAGCCAAGAACATAAGCCCCTTCTGTATTTTCTCTGAAGAAAGTCCAGTCAATACCCTGTTCTGGTACTCTTACGGGACGCACATTGGCAAAAAGGTCTAATTCTTTTCGCATTGCCACATTGGCACTTTCAATATTTGGCCATGGGTCTCCGGCTCTTGGAGTAGTCGTAGGTCCTTTTAAAATCACATGACATTCTTTAAGTTCTTCTAAAACATCATCAGGAATTGCTTTATTTACTTTTGCTCTGTTTTCAATGGTCAAACCGTCTATTACTTTAAAGCGAACTTTTCCTTTTTCTACTTCATCTTTTAAAAGAAACTCCAGGATTCTCTGAGCCTGTGCTGTAATCGCAGGTCCGATGCCATCTCCTCCAACAATTCCGATAATAATTTGATCCAGTTCTTTATAATTGATAAAGTCTCCCTGGCTTTTCATCATTTCTACTCTTTTAAGTTGTTCTTCTACCAGTTTTCCAAATTTCTCTTTCGCTTCTTGAATCATGTTATTCATTCATGACACTCCCCTTTTACTTACCCTCTGCAGCATTTTGATGCTTAATAAGGTTAATTTTTCCTCCTAAAAGAAGCATTTGTCTTTCTCTGTCTGAAACATCCAAGGACATTTCATACTCGGTGTTTTGCGTTTTATTCTTTACGACTACCGTATTGCCACTTTTAACTTGTTCTACCGCATTTTCTATAACAAGTTCGTCAAACTCTTGTATTTTATCATAATCTTCAGGATTCTTAAAGGTTAAAGTTAAAATTCCTGAGTTGATTAAGTTTGCCTTATGAATACGCGCAAAGCTCTTTACAAGCACCGCTTTAACGCCCAGGTATAATGGTGCTAAAGCTGCATGTTCTCTTGAAGATCCTTGACCGTAGTTTTCTCCTCCTACAATAAATCCGCCATTGTTTTCTTTTGCCCTTTTGGGGAAGTCTGGATTACATGGTGTTAAACAGTATTCTGATAAATAAGGAATATTGGATCTGAATGGCAAAAGCTTCGCATTGGAAGGCATAATGTGATCTGTTGTAATATTGTCTTCAACCTTTATCAATACTTTTCCTGGTACTTCATCTTTAAGTTCAGTATTGATTGGGAAAGGTTTAATATTTGGTCCTTGAATCACTTCTACAGTGGATGGATCTTCTGCCGGAGGTATGATCATATTGTCATCGATCATAAATTCTTCAGGCATTTCTACAGCAATATTGCCTTCAAAAGTTCTTGGATCTGTAAGTTTCCCTGTAATTGCACTGACTGCCGCTGTTTCAGGGCTTACCAGATATACGCCTGCAGATACGGTACCACAGCGTCCCTTAAAGTTTCTGTTAAAGGTACGAAGAGATACTGCATTAGTTGCCGGCGCCTGCCCCATACCGATACAAGGACCGCAGCCTGATTCTAATATTCTTGCCCCTGCAGCAATTAAATCTGCCAATGCCCCATTAGCAGCAAGCATGGTTAATACTTGCTTAGAACCCGGTGCGATCACCAAGCTTACATCTGGATGAACAGTTCTTCCTTTTAATATTTTAGCAACCTTCATTAAATCCATATAAGAACTGTTGGTACAGCTTCCGATGGCTACCTGATCTACTTTAATACCTTCAAGTTCTTTAACATCTTTAACATTATCAGGGCTGTGAGGTGCAGCAGTTAAAGGCTCGATCTCTGACAGATTGATTTCAATCACTTCATCGTATTCTGCATCTTCATCCGGCTTTAATTCAACCCATACATCTTCTCTTTTTTGTGCTTTCAAGAAAGCTCTTGTGACTTCATCACTGGGGAATATGGAAGTAGTCGCTCCCAGCTCCGCTCCCATGTTGGTAATGGTTGCTCTTTCAGGAACTGAAAGATTTTTGATACCATCTCCAGTGTATTCTAATACTTTTCCTACACCGCCTTTTACAGTCAGTCTTCTTAATACTTCCAAAATAATGTCCTTAGCAGTTACAAAAGGCTTAAGGGAACCTGTCAGCTTTACGTTAACGACTTTTGGCATCGTAATATAATAGGTTCCGCCGCCCATGGCAACAGCAACATCCAAGCCACCAGCTCCTATGGCAATCATACCAATTCCGCCACCGGTTGGGGTATGACTGTCTGAACCAAGAAGAGTTTCTCCGGGTACACCAAATCGTTCTAAATGTACCTGATGACAAATCCCATTACCGGGTCTTGAAAAATAAATACCATGTTTATGGGCTACAGTTTGGATGTATTTGTGGTCGTCAGCATTTTCAAATCCCTGCTGAAGCATGTTGTGATCAATATAAGCTACGGAACGTTTGGTTTTAACCCGATCAATCCCCATAGCCTGGAATTGAAGGTATGCCATGGTTCCTGTAGAATCTTGTGTGAGAGTTTGGTCAATGCGAATGCCGATTTCTTCGCCAGGTATCATTTGGCCTTCAACAAGGTGTGCTTTAAGAATTTTTTGTGTTAAATTTAATCCCATTTTCCTTTTCCCCTCTATTCTAATGTTCTATTTAAATTTTTCGCTACCTTTAAGGTAACTTCCTCTAATTCTTCATCCGTAATTACTGTTACTCTTCCGTCATCATATTGTGCATCTACCCATTCTTTAACTTTCACTACGATTTCATCTCTTTTATCTAATGCTTTATCTCCTCTTAAACCAAAGTAAGCATTGATCCAATGGGCTACTCCGGCAAGACCGGAGGTATTGGATATTGCTACCCGGCAAGGACGGTTTAAAAGCTTCTCAGTATCAAAGATATTATAAATCTCTTCATTTTTCAAGAGTCCGTCTGCATGAATCCCTGCTCTGGTAACGTTGAAATTTTTCCCAACGAATGGTGTCATAGGCGGTATATGATAGCCTATTTCTTTTTCAAAGTATTCCGCAATCTCTGTAATAACTGTTGTGTCCATACCATCAGTGGTACCTCTGAACTGCGCATATTCAATCACCATTGCTTCAAGTGGGCAGTTTCCTGTTCTTTCACCTATTCCAAGGAGTGAACAGTTAACTCCTGAAGCACCATAAAGCCAAGCTGTGGAAGCATTATTCACTGCACGATAAAAATCATTGTGTCCGTGCCATTCAATCAATTCAGAGGGCACTCGGGCATGGTGTAATAATCCGTAGATAATACCTGGAACGCTTCTGGGAAGAGTTGCTCCAGGGAAAGTAACACCATAGCCCATGGTATCACAAGCACGGATTTTAACTGGAATACCTGTTTCTTCACTGAGTTTCATCAATTCATATACGAAAGGAACAACAAAGCCATAAAAATCTGCTCTGGTAATGTCCTCCAGGTGGCATCTTGGCCTTACGCCAGTTTCCATACATTCTTTGACAATGGCTAAATAATGATCAATGGCTTGTTTTCTAGTCATATGCATTTTGTAAAAAATATGATAGTCAGAACAGCTAACCAGAATTCCTGTCTCTTTTAAGCCGATTTCTTTTACCATTTCGAAATCTTTTTTGGAGGCACGAATCCAGCTGGTTACTTCGGGAAATTCATATCCTCTTTCCAAACATTTGTATACTGCATCACGATCTTTTTTACTGTATAAGAAAAATTCACTTTGTCTTATAATGCCTTTGGGTCCGGATAATTTGTGGAGTAAGTCGAATAAATGAACAATCTGCTCTGTTGTATAAGGCTGTCTTGACTGTTGGCCGTCGCGGAATGTGGTATCGGTAATCCAGATTTCTTTTGGCATGTTGATTGGCACATGTCGATGGTTAAATGCAATCTTAGGGATTTCCTCATAACTGAATAGATTTCTGTATAGATTGGGTTCAGAAACATCTTGAAGCGGATAAACAAGCTCAGTTCTTTCCAGTAAGTTCGTCTTTTCATTAAACTCTAACATATTTTTCCCCCTTAATGATTCCTATACTTCTCAGCTTAAAATCAATCTTGTGTATGATTGTATACAATCATACCGGCTTTGTCAATAGAATATTCTTAAAATTGTATTTAAAAAAATTTTTATTGCATTGTCCCCCATTATCTTCAAACAAACCCATTATAAAATAATTCAAGTTGTCTCTTTTATTTGCTGAGAAGCAGAACTTATCAGGATTTAATGAAACATATCATCTTTTGATTTAAAATTCGAAGTATATATAACGCCTTTCAAAAATGAATGACTCGAATCTCTTTCCTTCAAATTAAGGTATCTTTTTAACAGTTTTCACACTCTTTCCTTTTGGATAGCAATACGTTTGTCTTTACCGCATTCAGGGCAGTAAAATAAATGAACACATTGATCCGAAGGGTATCCATCTGTTCTGCTGGTAATGGATATGGGGAGATATGGACTGTAATCATCATAATAATCCGATACAAGGCCTCCATCCTTCATATTTTCTCCACATACCATACATGAAACTTCAATATTTTTAAAACCATTACACAGGGGACAAACCAAATCCATCAAAATACTCCTTTCTTTATTGTGTCATCCTGCTAATTTCTAATAATTCCTCAAATTTTCTTTCCATTCTTTTTAATCGTGCTTCATCTTTAGGCTGTTTTGAATCCACAGCTACAATCTCCTTCTCCGGATAACGAAGCGCCGCTAACTTTCCTCCGAATACACAGCCTAAATCAATATCTATGGTGTTATTGATCCAGACTGGTTCGCTTACAGGAGTATGGCCATAAACAACCACAGCGCTTCCTCTGTATTCCTTTGCCCAATCTTTTCTTACAGGATGCCCTTCTTCATCTCTTTCTCCTGTTATATCTCCATATAAGCAAAACTTTTCTACCCTCACATCTTCCCTTCCGATGAGAGATTCCTTAATGCCTGCATGAGCTACTACCAGCTTCCCTTCATCTAAAACCCAATAGTAAGACTGTTGTTCATAAAACTTAATGTATTTCTTCTTAAAAGCCTCCTGTTCTTCTTTTTTAAATTTTTCATACTCTTCCACCGTATTTTCAAGACCATGAGATATTTGAACCTTTCTGCCCAACAGAAATCTGTAGAATTTATTGCAGTGATTTCCATAGACATATAGTCCCAGACCTTTTTCTACCATGTTCATAATAAAACAGATGGTTTTTAGATTATAAGGTCCTCTGTCATTCAAATCCCCTATGGATACAATTTTTCTGCCTTGTGGATGAATGTATACGCTTCCAGCTTCACGATAGCCTAATTGAGTAAGAAGTTGAATAAGTTCCTCATAACATCCATGAATATCTCCAATGATGTCAAAGGGACCCTTTTCTTTTATATGACGTTTTGCTTTCATAGTCTCCCTCCTTTTTTGATCCTGTATATTATAGATTTTACATTATCCCTTCAAAAAATCCATTTTTCTAAATAAAAACTCATATGAACAAGAGACATCTTTTTCAAGAAATCTATTCAAAAATATGTAATTATTAAAATTTTACGCCACTGTTTAACATAAATTTTTTACGAATTGTGGATAATTTTTTGCTTTATCCACACTATCCACAAAGTTATGCACAGTTACAAGCATTAATTTTCAGGACTTGGACCATTTTTCCACATAGTCCACAGAGTCTATGTGTATAATAATCCAATTGTGGATAGATTGTCTTCTTAGTATACATAATTTTTGCTTCTGCATTGTTATAAAACACCATGGTTTCTCATAAATTTATAGAAAAAGGTATTTAAAACTGTAAGGAGGATCATTATGAATCATTTAAATCCGAATTCCTATGGTCTTCAGGATATTCCTGAACCTTTCAGAGGACAAAATAATAGCTTTGGCAATACTCCTATGAATCCATCTGAACCTAAGACAACAGCTGTAAAAGGCACCGGCAGATTTGCTTTGGAAGATTTTCTCTTAATTTTACTCCTGTTTTTACTCATAACCGATTATAAATAATTTCTTTCAAAAAAGCCCCTCAAGGGTTTTTTTGCTGTGTAACACTTAATTTTACTAGGTCATATTATATAACATACGAAAGATAATCCCTCTGGCTTATACCAAATTTATTGCGAAAGGAGGTGCAATAATGTCAAACGCTAAAAGCATTGGTTCTTACAACATCATCTTTTTATTCTTCTTCTTATTATTATTCAACGAAGGATACGGTTCTAAATTTGACAATTCTCTTTTCTTCTTCTTGTTAATATTCTTAATTTTATTTGGTGGATACGGATTTGGATACTAAGAATACATGAAAAGCAAAAACCAGAGAAAAATCTCTGGTTTTTGTGTTTCATTAGATGTTTTTCGGCTTCTAATACCTTATTCCGTAACCTATCTCTCCTCCAAAAAGTTTTTGAATATCTATGAGCCCCCATCCCTGCTGTTCCTGGGGAAATTTTAGATCATTCGTACAGCTTTTTAAACGAAGTTTGAGATCATTGGGAGTTACGTAAGGATATCTTTCCAGAAAAAGTGCCAGAGCTCCTGACACCATGGGGGTTGCCATAGAGGTTCCACTTTTTTTTACATAATAAGTTGTCAATGAATTCGCTGGGTCCTGCCCATCCTCCGGAATATATTTTGTGTCAGAAGCACAGGACATAATATCGGAACCCGGTGCAACCACATCCGGTTTTTTAATACAAGCTTTTGTAGGACCTCTGCCAGAATAATCCGATATAATGTCTCCATGAATATCCACACTTTTCTGGTCATCTGATGCACCGACTGTAATGACTTTTCTGCTGACTCCGGGTGAGGTAATGCTTTGCTTTCTGGGTCCGTCATTTCCTGCTGCAACGAGCGTAACAATTCCTGCATCCCATGCTGCATTGACAGCCTTTACCAAGGGATCGTTTTCTCCTTCTCTGTCAGGACTTCCTATAGATAAATTCGCTACTCTTATATTGTACCGATCCTTATTGTCAATCATCCATTGAATACCCGCCAATACGTTGGACGTGCTTCCATTTCCTTTTTCATCCAATATTTTAATACCTATTAAATTGCATGCCGGCGCAATACCTTTATACTGACCATTGGATTTGGTGCCGTCTCCCCCAATAATTCCTGCCACATGGGTCCCATGTCCATTATCATCATAAGGTTTTTCATATCCGTTTACAAAGTCTTTAAAAGCTATAATTCTGTTTCTTGGATGCATAAAATCCTCATGGGGATAAATTCCTGAATCCAAGACTGCAACACCTATTCCTCTGCCCGAGTACCCTCTTTGATGAGCCCAATCTGCATGAATTACTTCCCGGGCAATATTCATCTGCGCTGTTATATGGGAATCCTGCTGTACCTTTCTCACTCCTTTTAATTGCTGCAATTTCCCAAGATTCTCCTTAGGTATTTCTACTACGTATGAATTAATCATAGGAAGTCTGTACTTTACCTTTCCCAGATTGCATATTTCACATTCTTCTTCATCATTCATGCTGCATTCTACAATTACTTGAACAGTTTCCCTTGATGAATCAGCGGAATGAACGGAAGTATTGTGTGAATGCATTTTACCTTTTTGACTCATCATGCCTAATAAAAGCAGTAAAAGAGATTGATCCATATCGTTACTCCTTTCTTGATATTCCTTAATCGATGTATTGCTATATAAATAATGTATTAAATCATTTGCCTTTAGTTTACATTTTTCTCATTTTATTAAAGAAAACTATTGTAATATATGAGTTTGTCCCAAGTTTCATCAATTTTATCATTATTGTGTCATTTATATATTTCTAGTGCATAGAATATAAACGTGAGAAATAAATAAAAAAAATAAGGGAGGCTTTTTTATGGCAGAATCTAAATCTTTCTATGGAGGAAACTTTAGTATCTTATTCTTGTTCTTCTTCTTGTTGCTTTTCAATAATGGCGGAATTTTCGGCTATGAAACAAAAGACCAGGGGTTCGGCGGATTTGACAATTCCTTATTCTTCTTCCTGATCATCTTCTTACTTCTGTTTGGCGGATTCGGCGGCGGCGTTTGCTAAAAAGAACAGGAATAACCACCGCTATTACTTATTAAAAAAGCAGAGGAAAAATCCTCTGCTTTTTTATATTAAATATTAAATTTGGAGTTGCTTAAAAACAAAAGAAGAAGGATGAAAATGAGAAATTCTCCGTTTCCTAAACCTATTCCTGCAGATTTGCTGTTCAAACACTGTTCATCAATTTCGTAAACCCCATCATCCTGAATCAGAAGACGATCTTTCTTGTTTCCATTATTTCCATTGTTTTCACCGCTTTCATTGCTTTGAAACTGCACGGCTTTTACCTGCTGGCTAATATTCTGAAAAGTCCTATAGGTATTCATAACATCTATGCACTTATCAATTTGCACATGTATATCGGGATTGATAAAAGGTTTTATGGCTTGCAGCAGAGCAATTTCTTTTGTAGGATTTTCCTGCGCCTGGATTCTGTTCCCTTGAATAAGGGATTCAATTTTATTAATATATTTTTCTTTAAATTTATTTCGAATCATTTCTCTGATTTCGTTGAGATCTTGCTGCAAGTCTATGTTTGTACCTAATACTCCGCCAAGATTTTGAAGCAATTGGTTATTTGACATTTTCCCCCTCCTAGATCATTCATTAAACTCTTCATATACCAATGTATGACAAAAAGGAAAAATCTGTTAATTGTCTGTTGTATTATTATATGAACCGTTCCATTTCGTTAATCATATAATAATTTTAGAAGTTCTATGAGGTAGGTGTTGATATGAAAAAAGAATATGAAAAAGAAAAATTGCTGCTTCTGAACGAAATGATCTTTTTGTTCTTTTTCCTGCTTTTATTTGATAAGGATAAAACATTGGCTGATGAAAAGCTCTTCTTTGCTCTTATCGTATTTTACGTCTTATTCGTAATCGATCTGTCCCAACAAGCAAATGCTAAATTACGTAAAGGAAATGTAAAATCAAATACGTAAAGACTGTCATGTTTTTGCTGGTTTGGACATAAGCATATTATAACTGTAAAGTAACAAATGGACTTTAATATACTAAACAGAGGAGGCAGCCCTATGAAAGAGGAGAACCAAGAACCTACCGATGTTTCTGAAGATCAAAGTAATGATGAATTAGATGTTTCTAAACTCCTTGAGATGGCAAAACTTTTTTCAGCGCTCATGGCTAATGATAAAGAGGAGGATGAAGTTAATAGCAAAGATGAAAACAAGGATGAAGTTAAAGTTAATCAAGATACTGAAACCAATGCAAAGTCAGAGCCAAACAACATCTTTCAACTATTGGAAATGGCAAAACTCTTCTCAAAACTAATGGGGAATAACACGGTGCAAAATTCACCGTCTCAAATACCTGGTACAGCTCCTATAGTATACCCTTCCTCTGCTATTTTGTTTGATGAAACCCTGCATACCCCTCAAATGAAAGTAATAAAGGCTGCTATTCCCTATCTGAAACTCCATCATCAAAGGGTTCTTGGGGTTTTTGTCAAATTCTTGGAATTTAAAAAAGCAGTGGATCTATATAAACATAATAACAGTCCTTTATCCATAAAAAGCCTCGAAGAAAATCCCAATTGGAAAATAGATATGTTAAATTCCATCCGTCCTCACTGTACTGAAGAAAAGCAATGCATGGTAGATATGGTGATGAAGGTCATCGATATAGAAGAACTTATGAAAAAAATGCATTCCTTAAAGTATACTCAAGCAGACAATCCTCAAGCAAATATTCAGCAATCCAATCAAAGGCAAGCACTTATTCAAGCTCTGTCTCCTATGTTAAACGAGAAGCAAAAGCAAATGCTGGATTTACTGACTACTTTCATGGGACCTGCGTAAATATGATCTGAATTAAAGGAGGTTTGATCATGGGAAAGGATATTTTAAATGAATTGGATCCTGATATGGTCAAGGAAGTAAAAGAAGTGATGGAGAGCCTTAAAGGCAAATCAGAACAGGAAATATTAGAAAGCCTTGTTAAACTGGCAGCACAAAAAAGGAAATCCAATAAAAAGCTCACAAAAGAGCAAAGTACAGCGATTCTTCAAGCAATGAAAGAAGCTCTTCCTCCAAATCAAAGAAAAAAATTCGAAGCCTTACTTCAAATGATGCAAATGATGAATATGTAGTAAAAGCTATAGGAATGTCCCTATAGCTTTTTATATCACAATAAGATTATTGAATTGGTTAATATACTTCATAAAATTCATCTTCATCGAATCCTGATTCGTAGTCTCTGGTCCAATCTTTCTTTCGAGCAGTACTATTCGATAACTTCACTCTTCCCTTCTTTTTATTCCTTCCAGCTTCCAGTTCCATTTCTTTTCTCTTCTGCGCCTCTGCTTCCTTCTGAAGTCTCTTCATTCTCTCATAGCGATCAAATTCTGTTTCTTTCTTTGACACTACTATTCTCCTCCTATTAATGATTAAAACAATACTATTATATTATTATTCATAAATAGGAGTCCTGTCAATATCCAAAAGAAAAATCCTCAATTTTTTTCTATTATTTTACATTTAAAATATTATCTGTAAGCTGCAGGAATAAAATATTCGAAAGTCCCTCCCTGATTGATTTCACCAAAAAAGCGATAAGCTGGTTCTACAAGAAAGTTTTGATCTTTGGATTTTGTATAGACCAGTTCTGCCTGGCGAATATCTACTATGAGATTCTCTCCGTCAATCGGTACCTTTTCTAATTCATTATAAGCTTCTTTTATGGATTTAACAGACACAGTTTCATTGGATTTATAAATGAGCTGGTAACACTGAAGTTCTAATATTTCTCCGCTATAGCTTATATTTGCCTGTGTACAATAGCCATAATTTAAAATCCCTTCTAAAGTATTCACAAACCGTAGGTGATACATATTTTGATCCGGTATATCTTCTATAATGCTTTTTTGATGATGGCAAGCCAGATTTAAGGATTCTATAAATTCCATTACGCCTTCTATGGCTTTTTCTTTTGAAATTTTAGCATCCACATTTTCGTTTTTTCTCAACCTATTATATTTTATGACGCCTTCATTTTTGGAAACGATAAGCCGTTTTTCAGCATCTTCGATGATATACTCTGTTGGATTTTCTTTAACAGGATTCTTTATATCTAATTTTTCTCTGTAAAATTCCGCATCTTCTAAAGTCTTTTCTATACCCCGAACTTCATAGGTCTTCATACGGCTAATCAGATGATTTTCCAGACGAATATTTAGGTCATATACTACCTTTTGAGGAGGATTGAATATACCACCTACCGTACTGTTCATAAGCATTCCAGGCAAAAGACCGCTGTTTTCACTGAGATAATATAGAAAGGGTATGCCAATAATGGTAAACAGGATTAGAAACCAGTTTATTTTTCGCACATCCATAGCTAGTCTCCTTTATAACAAAAGGTATGGCGTTCACCATACCTTTTATTTATTGAAAATCAGGCATACTGGGTGTTGAAATGTTTTTTAAGGCATCTTCGGCTTCATCCTGGAGCTGCCTTTGTGTTGCCAAGTCCCCTAAAGAAACCATTCCAACAATTTTGCCATCTTCTACTACTGGAATTCTTCTGATTTGATTTTCTGCCATTAAACGGGCTACCTCGTCTACATCCATATCCGGAGTACAGGTCACCACATTATCAGTCATCACATCTTTACATAATGTATTATTTACATCCTGGCCTTCTGCAACATTGCGAAGGACGATATCTCGGTCTGTAATAATACCGACGATTTCATCTCCACTACGTACAGGAACAGCACCTACGTTAGCATCCCTCATAATCTGAGAAGCTTTTAAAACAGATTCTTCTTCGTCTACAGCAAGTATATTCTGAGTCATTATATCTCTAACTTTCATCATTGTCCCTCCATAATAATGATTTCTTTATTATTTTGGGCAATATCATTGTAAAATATGTATAGACTAAATTTAATGTTTTTTCATTAAAAAAAGAGCCTTGCACCAGCAAATTTCATTTGCTGATGCAAAAGCCCTTTTATTTTACAACTAAGTTTACAATCTTTCCTGGCACATAGATTTCTTTTACGATGTTTTTGCCGTCCAGTTTGCCTTCTACCAAAGCTTTTGCTTTTTCTAGTACCGATTCTTTGGATTCGTTAAGATCCACTTCGATGGTGCTTCTTAATTTGCCATTCACCTGAACAGCAATTTCAATAGTGTCTTCTTTCATCTTTTGTTCGTCATAGGTTGGCCATGTTTCTTTAAACACAGATTCTGTATGACCGGTCATCTCCCATAATTCTTCTGCAACATGAGGAATAAATGGAGCCAGTAAAACGATGAGGGTTTCTATAGTTTCTTGATCCAGTCCATTAGATGCTTTGGCGATATTTGCCAATTTATTGGTATATTCCATAAATCCGCTGACTACGGTATTCAGATGGAAGTCTTCCATTCTGGTTGTAATTTCATAAACCAGTTTATGTCTTGTTCTTTCCATTTCTCTGGTAGGTTCTACATAAGCATCTTTGTTTTCTGTAATCAGCTTCCAAACTTTGTTAATAAAACGATATACTCCGTCAATTCCTCTGTCATCCCATTCGGAATCCAATTCAGGAGGCCCTACGAATAATTCATACATACGAAGAGAATCGGCACCGTATCTTTCTACCAATTCATCCGGGGATACGACATTTCCTTTGGATTTACTCATTTTCGCCCCATTTTTCGTAATCATTCCCTGGTTAAACAGGCGTTTAAAGGGTTCTTCAAAATCTACTACACCGATATCGTATAAGAATTTTGTATAGAATCGTGCATAGAGAAGATGAAGTACCGCATGCTCGATACCACCTACATAAATATCTACAGGCAGCCATTTTTGCATCATTTCTTTACTTACCAATTCTTTATCATTATGAGGATCGGCATATCTTAAGAAATACCATGAAGAACCTGCCCACTGAGGCATTGTATTGGTTTCTCTCTTAGCAGGGCCACCGCATTTTGGACAAGTGGTGTTCACCCATTCTTCAATCGCTGCCAATGGTGATTCTCCTGTTCCTGTAGGTTCATAGGATTCTACTTCCGGAAGGGTAACTGGAAGCTGATCTTCGGGTACTGCTACTGCACCACATTTTTCACAATGAACGATAGGAATAGGTTCTCCCCAATATCTTTGTCTTGAAAATACCCAGTCTCTTAATTTATAATTTACTGTTTTCTTGCCTATGCCATGTTCCTGAAGGTAATTTGCTATAACTTCCTTAGCTTCTTTGGAAGAAATACCGTCAAATATTCCGGAATTAATCATCACTCCATCTTCTGTATAGGGTTCTATAAGTTCTACGGCTTCTCCTCCTTCCTTTTTAATGACCTGAATAATAGGAAGGTTGAATTTCTTAGCAAAAGCAAAGTCTCTTTCGTCATGGGCGGGTACACACATAATTGCGCCTGTACCATAATCTGCTAATACATAATCAGAAATCCAAATTGGAATTTTAGCCCCGTTAAGAGGATTAATTGCATATCTTCCGGTAAATACTCCTGTTTTCTCTTTGTCCGCCATACGGTCTACGGAAGATTTGGTTGAAGCCTGGAACACATATTCTTCCACTGCTTGCTTTTGCTCTTCAGTGGTGATTTCAGGTACACTTTCATGTTCAGGCGCTAAAACCATAAATGTCGCTCCATAGAGTGTATCCGGTCTTGTGGTAAAGACTTTAATCTGTTTGTCTAAACCATCTACTTTGAAATCAATCTCTGCGCCATAACTTTTTCCAATCCAGTCAGTCTGCATTTTCTTTACTTTCTCAGGCCAGTCCAAGTCCTGCAAATCATTGAGCAGTCTTTCTGCATAAGCCGTAATCTTTAACATCCATTGACGCAGATTCTTCTTAGTGACTAAAGAACCGCAACGTTCACAGGTGCCGCCTACAACTTCTTCGTTGGCAAGACCTGTTTTACAACTGGGGCACCAGTTAATTGGCATTTCCTTTTCATAAGCCAGCCCTTTTTCAAACATTTTTACAAAAATCCATTGGGTCCATTTATAGTAATCTGGATCTGTTGTGTTCACTTCTCTGTCCCAATCATAAATAGCACTGATTTCATGGAGTTGTCTTTTGAAGTTCGCTATGTTTCTGGCAGTTCCTACTTTAGGATGGATACCTTTTTTGATGGCATCATTTTCTGCCGGTAACCCAAAAGCATCCCAGCCCATAGGATGAAGCACATAGTAATTTTGCAATACTTTATAGCGACTCCATACATCACTAAGCACATAGCCTCTCCAGTGTCCTACATGAAGTCCGTTTCCTGAAGGATAAGGAAACATGTCTAAGCAATAATATTTCTTCTTATCAGGTCCATCTTGATTAATGGGATTCTTTTCCCATCTTTCACGCCATTTTTTTTCAATAGCTTTATGATCGTAGCGTATGTTACTCAAAATCCATTCCTCCTAATAATGCAAATTATGTAACATCATAATAAAAGAATTTGCTTGCGAAACTCTCGCATGTAATTAAAAGAGTTTCACTTGCGAAACTTTCGCATATAATTAAAAAAACCTTTCGTCTTAGTTAGAGACGAAAGGTTACTCCGCGGTACCACTCTAGTTTATTCTCTATACGAGAATACACTTATGATATGTATTTGACATACATATCTTTCCTTTAACGGGGATACCGTCGCCACCTACTCCAATTTCAGCGGGAGACTCCAAGGGGAGTTCAGTATTTCTCGATACTGTTTTGCACCACCCAACAGCTCTCTAAAATCTCTGAAATACCTACTAATCCTTTTCATTGTCTTTACTGATATTTTTTGAGGCAATTGTATCATATTGAATTGAAAAATGCAAGGTATATTAAGCTTCTTTCTTTCTTGCTTCGATCACCTTTTGCTGTACATCGTGAGGTGCTTCTTCGTATCTGTCAAACTTCATGGTGAAGCTTCCTCTTGCCTGGGTCATGGAACGAAGGTCCGTTGCATATTTAAACATTTCGGCCATAGGCACTTCTGCATCAATCTGTTGATATTTGCCTTTTGGCGCCATCCCTAAGATTCTTCCTCTTCGTTTATTAAGATCTCCCATAATGTCCCCTGTATATTCATCCGGAACAGTTACAGTAACTTTTACAATGGGCTCTAAAATCACAGGTTTAGCTTTTAAAAGCCCTTCTTTAAAAGCAATGGAAGTAGCAATCTTGAATGCCATTTCGGAAGAATCTACAGGGTGATAAGAACCATCAACCAAAGTAGCCTTTAGCCCAACCACTGGATATCCTGCCAGTACTCCATGTTTAACACTTTCCTGAAGACCTTTTTCTACTGCGGGGAAATATTGCTTTGGAACAGCTCCACCAAAAATCTTTTCTTCAAAAATATACGGAACTTCCAGATTACCTGAAGGCTCAAACTCCATCCAAACATCTCCGTATTGACCATGCCCACCGGACTGCTTTTTATGTTTTCCTTGAACTTTAACTTTACCTTTAATAGTTTCTCTGTAAGGAATAGTAGGAGGTAGTAATTCAACTTCTATCTTAAATTTAGATTTAAGTTTGTTAATAATCACATCCAGATGCTGTTCGCCTATACCATAGATGATTTCTTCATGGGTTTCTTTATCTAAGAAGATGTGGAAAGTCGGATCTTCTTCCATAAGTCTCTGAAGCCCTGAAGACATTTTTTCTTCGTCACCTTTTCCTTTCGGAAATACAGCCATCTGCATGAGGGATTCAGGAAACTCTATTGGAGGATAAATGATCGGTTTACTAGGATCGGATAAAGTATCTCCTGTCATCGTATCATGAAGTTTTGCAACTGCCCCTATGTCTCCTGAATTAAGCTCTGATACTTCAATTTGCTCTTTACCTTTAAGTACGTAAATGTGGGAGATTTTTTCTTCAACGTCTTTATTTCCATTATATAAAACGGAATCTGCCTTCAGTTTTCCTGAGTACACTTTGAATATAGAGAGCCTTCCAATATAAGGGTCTACAATGGTCTTGAAAACGAATACAGAAGTTGGTTCATCCACAGCACATTTTCTCTCTTCGTCTTTTTCTGTCTTTGGATTTTTTCCTTTTAGAACAGCATGAACTTCTGATGGATTTGGCATGTACTCAATGATCGAGTTAAGCAGAACACGAATTCCTGTATTGTTCAGTGCTGTACCACATAATACAGGTACGATGCTTCCATCCAACACTCCTTTATGCAGGGCTTCCTGGATTTCTTCCAAAGTGAATTCTTCTTCATTAAAATATTTCTCCATCAATTCTTCTGAAGTTTCTGCCACTGCTTCCAGGATCATATTTCTGACAGGATCAATTTCATCTTCCATGCCTTCAGGAATATCACAAGGAACAACTGTACCATTGGCAAATCTTCTTCCTTCCATCTTAACCACATTTACAAAGCCTGCAAATCGCTCATTTTCTTTAAAGGGTACCTGGAAGGGCGCGATACATTTTCCAAATTTTTCTTTCAGCTCTTCCAATATTTTAGGTAAATTAGCATGTTCATCATCCATAGCATTCACAAAAATCATTCTGGGAAGATTTGCTTCTTCTGCGTATTCCCAAGCTTTCTCTGTTCCTACTTCTATGCCGGATTTGGCAGACACAACGATAATGGCTGAATCTGCAGCACGGACTGCCTGCTTTACTTCTCCTACAAAATCAAAATATCCCGGTGTATCTAAAATATTAATTTTGGCATCTTTCCACTCAACAGGAATAATAGATGTATTAATACTAAACTTTCTTCTTATTTCTTCAGGGTCATAATCACTTACGGTATTGCCTTCATCAACTTTTCCCTGTCTTTTAATTTGCCCTGTAACATATAACATTGCTTCTGCTATAGTAGTCTTTCCACATCCCCCGTGACCCAAAAGTACAACATTTCGAATTTGATCCATGGTATAGGTTTTCATTGAAGTTTCCTCCCCCGTTATATTTTTACAAAGTCTTCACAATAGACTTCATTTTCAGTATATTTATTATATTCTACGCGAAAGCAAGATTTCCTTCTTGATTTTAATATTTTTATCCAAATCCTTTATTCCATTCATCTTATTTTTATGTATTTGCTTCTAATAATATTGTACATATTTTTTTATATTCTCTCATAATTGACACACATACTTTATAAGTGTAAAATGTTAAAAACATTCTAGTATTTATAAGAAATGTTTTTAATTATACAAGGAGGCTTTAAAATGATTGTTGTAATGCGTCATGATGCTACGGAGGAGAATATTAGAAACGTTGTTCAGGCAATCGAACAGTGTGGATTAACAACTCATCTATCAAAAGGTTCTGAAATTACAATCGTCGGTGTTATAGGAGACAAATCAAAATTAAGTAAAATCAACCTTGATCTGTTGCCCGGAGTAGAAAAACTCGTGCCCGTAACAGAATCATATAAATTGGCAAATAAGAAATTCCATGTAGGTTCTTCTGTCATAAAAGTTGGTAACTGTGAAATTGGCGGAAATGAAATTGTTATTATGGCTGGTCCCTGTGCAGTTGAAAGCAAGGAGCAACTCTTAGAAACCGCCCATGCAGTTAAAAAAGCAGGCGCACAGATCTTAAGAGGCGGAGCTTATAAACCCCGAACATCTCCCTATGCTTTCCAAGGGCTTGAAGAAGAAGGCCTTAAATATATGGCTGAAGCAAGGGAAGAAACCGGTCTTGCTATCGTTTGCGAAGTAACCAGTATACAGGCTGTAGAAACTGCTGTCAAATATGTGGATATGTTGCAGATTGGCGCAAGAAATATGCAGAATTTCCAACTGCTTAAAGAAGTGGGCAAAACGAATATCCCTGTCCTGTTAAAAAGAGGTCTTTGCGCCACTATTGAAGAATGGCTCAACGCTGCAGAGTATATCATGAGTGAAGGAAACACCAATGTTGTACTGTGCGAAAGAGGCATCAGAACTTATGAAACTGCTACAAGAAATACACTGGATATCAGTGCCGTACCAGTTATTAAATCAAAAAGCCATCTTCCAATCATCGTAGACCCAAGCCATGCTACTGGAGTTCGTGCCTACGTTCCTTCTTTGGCAAAAGCTGCTGTTGCTGCAGGGGCTGATGGTCTTATGATCGAAGTACATCCCAATCCTTCCTGCGCTCTGTCAGATGGGCCTCAATCCCTTAATCCCGATGACTTCTTTAAATTATGTTCCGAATTAAAACCTCTTGCTGAGGTTATAGGAAGAAGCTTTAACGGCCATGAATAAGGTTGGAATCATTGGTCTTGGACTGATTGGAGGCTCTTTGGCAAAAGCCCTGAAGCAAAAATGCAACATCAATAATATCATTGCAATGGATATAGAAAACAGTGCCCTAAAAAAAGCACTGGATGAAAAAGTTATTAATGATTTTACAACAGTTGTAGACGAACATTTTTCTGACTGTGATCTCATATTTATATGTACACCGGTTAAGCAGATTTCCTCTTATGTAAAAAAGTTGCTTCCTTTTATAAAAGATGACTGTATCCTTACAGATGTGGGAAGTACAAAGTCTGTTATTTTAAATGAATTAAATGTCATCCTGGACAATACGAACATTCACTTTATTGGAGGGCATCCTATGACTGGCTCTGAAAAAGCCGGTTATGGTGCCTCTAAGGGACACTTGTTTGAAAATGCCTATTACATTCTTACGCCCCAACCTTCAACCCCTGAGAACAAAGTGGAACAATTAAAAAACATCATTGTTTCCATAGGAGCTATACCGGTTATTCTCTCTCCCCAGGATCACGATTTAGTAACTGCATCCATAAGCCATGTGCCACATATTCTGGCTTCAGCTTTGGTCAACATGGTAAAATCTTTGGACGGCAAGGACAAATACATGCATAAATTGGCTGCCGGAGGATTTAAAGACATTACCCGTATAGCTTCCTCTTCTCCTGAAATGTGGCATAATATTTGCATGACCAACCAAAAAGAAATCTTATATGTGATCGATTACTTAATAGAAATCCTCATGCAATTCTCATCTGCTGTCAGAAACAAAGAAGATGATTATATCTGGAACTTTTTTAACAGCGCCAAACAGTATCGGGATACCTTCTCCAACAGAAGTCCCGGACCATTTATGAAAACTTACGAAATTATAGTGGATATTATAGACCAACCGGGAAGCATTGCAAGCATCGCTACTTTATTAAGCAATCATGGTATCAATATTAAAAATATAGGCATCATCAACAGCAGAGAATATGAAAATGGCGTTCTCCAGATTATATTTGACGATGAAACAAGTCAGGAGAAAAGCATTAGACTACTTCAGGAAATGAATTATGTGATCTATAAAAAGTAAAAAGGAGGCCCATTATGATCGTCAATCCTAAGGATCGAATCAATGGAGAAATTACTGTTCCAGGAGATAAATCCATCTCTCACAGAGCCGTTATGCTTGGTTCCATTGCTGAGGGCATAACTGAAGTTACAGGATTTCTGATGGGCGCAGATTGTCTTTCTACCATTGAATGCTTTAGAACACTTGGTATTCCTATTGAAGTAAATGACAAGAAGGTCACCATCCACGGGAAAGGACTTCTGGGACTTGCGGCACCAGCAAAGACCTTAGATGTGGGCAATAGTGGCACAACGATAAGACTTATGTCAGGAATTCTCTCCGCTCAGTCTTTCTCATCGGAGCTTACAGGAGATGCTTCCATTCAAAAAAGGCCAATGCTGAGAATAGTGGCGCCGCTAAGAGAAATGGGAGCCAAAATAGATGGAAAAGAAGGCGGCAAATACTGCCCTCTGCATATTGAAGGCCAACCCTTAAAAGGGATCCATTATAATCTTCCTGTAGCCAGCGCTCAGGTAAAATCTGCCATACTCCTTGCTTCTTTATATGCTGAAGGAGAAACTATAATTATAGAACCTGCTCCTTCCAGAAATCATACAGAGATTATGGTAAATTTTTTTGGCGGAAAAATCGTCCAAAAAGACAATGTCATCATAAGTTCCCCGGTAGAAAAGCTTACCGGACAATACATAGAGGTTCCCGGAGACATCTCTTCAGCCGCCTACTTTATTGCCGCTGCACTGATCCTTCCAAATTCAGAGCTATTAATTAAAAATGTCGGTGTTAATCCCACTCGGGATGGAATTATTACCGTATTTAAGCAAATGGGCGCCGATATTGAACTTCTTAATCAGCGCACTCAATGCGGTGAACCGGTAGCGGACATTTTGGTTCGTTCTTCCGATCTTCATGGCACAGAAATTGGAGGAAGTTTAATTCCCAAACTGATTGATGAAATTCCTGTCATTGCTGCAGCTGCATGTTATGCTCAAGGTACAACCATTATAAAAGATGCACAGGAATTAAAAGTAAAAGAATCCAACAGAATTCAAACTATGGTATCGGAACTTAAGAAGATGGGAGCATCCATTACAGAAACAGATGACGGAATGATTATAGAAGGAAGTCATTCTTTAAGAGGTTCAGAAGTAGAAAGCTATCATGACCACAGGGTTGCTATGTCTCTTGCCATTGCTGCCTTAAGAGCAAAAGGTGAAACAAGGATCCATAACAGTGACTGCGTAAACATTTCTTTCCCAGACTTCTTTTCTTGTCTTGAAAAGCTTTAAGTTTGATTCTGTCTTAAAAGCCTGATTGCACAATTTTAAAGATTCGAATATAATATATCCATGAATTGAACATGCCATGATGAATTATTGGAGGGTGAAAAAATGATCAAAACTACTATCGTCGGCTTTGGAGACAGTCTTACTTATGGATATGGGGTTCCACGAAATGCTGGATATGTTGAAAGGCTAGAAAAATTTATGCCCCAGTACTTTCCCAATATCTCATGGCATATATGCAATAGCGGCACTTCGGGAGATACCACCAGAGAAGGTTTAATGAGATTAGAAAAGAATGTTCTTTCCTTTCATCCGAATATCGTATTTATTCTGTTCGGATCAAATGACTCTGCTATGAACGAAAAGCAATTCAGATCTCTCGAAGAATATGAAAATAATTTAAAAGAAATCATCGTAAAAATCAAGAATCATAATAACCGTACGGGATTAAACGGCTGCATCCCTATTCCTGTATTAATTACGCCTCCCCCTGTTCGGGAAGAAGTATGTGCGCCTGTTCGAACCAATAATCGGCTAAAGCAGTACGGGTATATCGTTAAAACATTGGCCAAAGAATATCACTGCCCCTTGATTGACTTTTTTGAACAGGTAATAAGCCATGAAAATTACTATGAATTGCTAGCAGATGACGGTCTGCATCTCAGTGAAAAGGGTTATGATCTTCTGTATGATCTGGTGTTTGCAGAGATTACGAAGCTCATAGATTACCAAGGGGTATTAAAAGATTGGGACAAATATGAAGAAGAATATTAAAACATCCTCAGATCCTCTGAGGATGTTTTCTTTCACTTATATTTCATTTCTCCAGGACTTCGGCGCAAACAGGGCTACCATGGTAAACAGTTCAAGTCTTCCAAGCAGCATCAAGATTGAAAAGAGTATTTTACTCAGGGGACTAAACGGACTGAATGACCTTGCTGGACCTACGAGTCCAAAGCCCGGACCTATATTTCCAAGGGTTGCAGCTACGGCAGTGATCGTGCTTTCTAAATCAATTCCTTCAAGAGAAATAAGAACTGTTGATAGCATAAAGATGAAGAAATATAAAGCCACAAAACTGGTAATTCCCGTGATCGTATCATTATGAATCACCTTATCTTCACCGGCTCTGATAGGAATGATGGCTCTGGGATGAAAAATCTTTTTAATTTCTTTTTTAATCAGTTTGAATAAAACTAAAATTCTAATGACTTTTACCCCACCGGCAGTAGAGCCAGCACAGCCCCCAACAAACATAAGCAAGAATAACAACGCTTTGCTAAAAGACGGCCACAGATCAAAATCCACCGTAGTATATCCCGTAGTGGTAATAATAGAACTTACCTGGAAAAATGCATCTTTTAAGGCTAATCCAAAATTTCTATATAGAGTAGATTTTAGATTAAATGCAATTAATAAAGTTGAGACGAAAATAATCGCCAAATAAAAGATAAGTTCCTGGTCTCTTAATACATCTCTCCATTTTCTTTTCAGCAAGGCATAATACAGCGAAAAATTTATCCCCGACAATACCATGAATACAGCTATCACCATATGAATATAAGTACTGTTAAAAGCACCTATGCTGGCGCTTCTGGTTGAAAGCCCTCCAGTTCCTACGGTTCCAAAGGTATGAACAGCTGATTCAAAAAGACTCATCCCTCCTAATAAAAGTAAAGCCATTTGCATGAGTGTAAGGGCAATATAAGTGATATACAAGATCTTTGCCGTATCTTTTATTCTCGGTACAAACCTGTCTGCTGTAGGTCCCGGGCTTTCTGCTTTAAACATTTGGAAGCCTCCTACAACAGGCAAAAATGCAACTGTAAAAACTAAAATCCCCATCCCACCAATCCAGTGGGTAAAAGAACGCCAAAATAGAATCCCCTTGGGCAAAGCCTCAACATTGTTTACTAAAGTAGCTCCAGTAGTCGTAAAGCCAGAAATTGTCTCAAATAATGCATCTATATAAGAAGGTATACTCCCTGAAAATACAAAAGGAAGTGCACCAAATATAGAAAGAGCAATCCATCCAAAAGATGCTATAGCCAATCCTTCTTTAATCCTGATTGCTTTTTTTTCAGTTTTTAACTTATACAAAATAAAACCAACTGCACCGGTTAATAAAATACAAAAAAGAAAAGGATATTTGTCTTCTTGATTATGGTATATTGATATAAGAAAAGATGGAATCATAAGTAAAGCCTCTGTCATCAGTATGATCCCCAATGTCTTTCCTATAATTCTATAGTTCATTTGAATAGTCCACCCTTCGCTGGCTTAATGAACATTTCTAAATCCGGCACATTGGATGATAAACAAAAAATAATCAACCTATCATCAGGCTCTATTACAGTATTCCCACTAGGTATTGCTACCTTCCCTTGATGCACTATGGCACCAATGATAATTCCTTTAGGCAATCCCAGCTCTGAAATAGGTTTCCCAACAATACGAGAACCTTTGATTGCAATAACTTCAGTAACTTCCGCCTGTCCTCCCAATAGAAGTGAAACCGATACAACTTTTCCGCCTCTTATAAACTTAAGAACACTGCTGACTGCAATATTGGTTGGGTTTAGGGCAACATCTATCCCCAGATTGTCAATGATTTTTATATAATTGGGTCTGCTTATTTTAGCAATGGTTTTATTTACTCCAGCCTGATTGGCCATGAGGGTCATCAGAAGATTTTGCTCGTCAAAACCAGTTGCTCCGATAAAGGCATCCATGGACTCTAATCCTTCTTCTTCCAAAAGATTAATATCTGTTCCATCTCCTCTAATGATTAAGGCATCGCTTAATCTTTCAGAAAGGTACCTGCACCTTTCTCTGTCCTGTTCAATGATACTAACCTTTATATTGAAAGCTTTAAGCTTCTGGGCCAAATAGTATGCAATATTCCCTCCGCCTAAAATCATTACTCTTTTAATTTTGCCTCTATCAGCGTAGATATTAAATCTTTCACCAAATCGATCAATTTTTTCAGTGCTTCCAATAACATGGATAATATCATTTTCAATAAGCTGTGTATATCCATGGGGAATAATAATCTCATCATTTCTAGTTATGGCTGCAATCAGTAAATCTTCCATGTCACCCAATTCAACAATATTTTTTCCTACAAAATCGGATAAGTTTTTTATATTAAAATCCAGAATTGAAACCTTTCCCTTAGCAAAATCTTCAGAATAAAAGTTATAGCTTTTAAGAAGATACCTCACTATTTCATTGGAAGTAGCCAGTTCCGGATTGATAATATGATCAATGCCCATTTCTTCTTTAATAAAATCTATTTGCTTCGTATATTCAGGATTTCTTATCCTTGCAATAGTCTTTTTACAACCTAATTTTTTTGCTATGCTGCAAATCATGGCGTTGGTCTCATCACTATAAGTTGTAGCTATTAGAAAATCATAGGATTTAATGTTAATTTCTTTTAGTACTTCGATTTCAATACCATTGGCTCTAATAGTCAATACATCTAAATAGTCATTGATCCTCTCCAACACTTTTGGGTTTTGATCCATTAAAGTTACATCAATATCTTCGTTGATCAGGGATTCTGCCAGTCTGTATCCAAGCTTCCCTATGCCTACTATAAGTACTTTCAAGTCTATCACCTTTCATATACGTTCATTCACTATGTATTATACATTTGATTTTACATCTAAACTGAATAAAAAGAAAGACCTTTTGATTGCATTTAAGCTGTCCTTAAAAATTAATGGTGAATACATAAAATCTCATAAAAAAGATAACATACTCTATATAAAGTGAATTGGGAGTGATAATATTCCTTCTTATACAATCAGAAAAAATAATAAAAATAATAATACCGGCAATACTTCTATTTCTCCCACAAATAATAGCGATACGCTTACTGGTGATCTGCAAACCGATTTAGATACTTTTAAAAAAATCTTTTTCTTCCCCCAAAATAAAGACTTTGTTATACGCAACATACGGTTAAAAGGCTTTGATGTAGATGGATGCATCCTCTATTTGGACGGCTCCTCCTCCATCCATACCCTTACTGAGGATATTATCAGGCCTTTAATGGAAGGTTCTCCTGAAAATGCAGAAAATAATCCTATAGATTATATTATCAATAATATTATTACTCCTAAAGATGCTCAACGTATCTCCAAAATCTCGGATATCACCAAAGATATCGTTAAAGGCAATACGATACTGCTGATTCACAATTCTACTGAAGCACTTTCTGTTTCCACTGCAGAATTTGAACACCGTTCTGTGGAAAAGCCAGTCAACGAAAACGTTATCAAAGGGCCAAAAGAATCTTTTGTGGAATCGGCTGATGTCAATCGTTCTCTTATAAGAAAGTATCTTAAATATGAAAATCTCATTTCTGAGAGTATTGAAGTCGGCGAAAAATCTAAAAATGAAGTATATATCATGTATATCAAAGGCATCGCTGATCCCGACTTAGTCAACGCCGTCAAAGAAAAAATCAAAAGCATCAGAACCGATTTCCTTCCCAATCTTTCTACACTTGAGCAGTTTATAGAAGACAGAAGTTATTCTCTTATTTCTACTGTACTCTACTCAGAACGACCTGACAGAGCGGCTGCCTTTTTGAACGAAGGACACATCATACTGATTACGGACGGTTCTCCCGCCTGTCTGATTGTCCCGGTAACCTTCTGGGCTTTCTTTCATGCTGCAGAAGATCAGTATCAACGGTGGTGGTATGGTAATTTTATCAGGATGATTCGTCTTTTGGCAGTAGTGATTTCATGGTTAACTCCTGCTTTATATATTGCCGTAGTGAATTTTCATGGTGAAATGATTCCTACCGATCTGGCTGTATCGATTGCTGCATCCAGGGAAGTGCTTCCTTTTCCCGTTATCACCGAAATCCTTCTGATGGAAGTATCCTTCGAATTAATCCGGGAAGCCGGGGTAAGAGTACCTACCACCATTGGCCCAACCATTGGTATCGTCGGTGCACTGATTCTGGGACAGGCTGCCGTAGAAGCCAATATCGTAAGCCCTATTTTAGTAATAGTCGTAGCGATTACAGGACTTTCTTCCTTCGCAATACCAGAAACTACCTTAAGCTATACCATTCGGATCTCCAGATTCATTCTGCTGCTAGCAGGAGCTACTATGGGCTTTTTAGGAATTTCCTTTTGCATTGTTATAGGCCTTGCCTATATCCTCAGTATTACTTCCTTCGTTGTTCCTTTTATGTCTCCGGTAGCTCCCCATTTCTCTTCAACAAACGATAGTTATACACGATCTGTGATCTTTAAGCAATGGCTTAGACCGACTAATATCTCTAAGTCTGATTCTATAAGAAGAAACCCTAAAAGAAAGTAGTGAAAAAGTGATCAAGAAATATGATGGAAAAATCGGTTTTAGAGAGTTGCTGGCTATTATATTTTTTTGTATTGCCCTTAAATTATCAGATACAACACCTCTCTTACTGCTGGATGAAGGCTTAAACGCAGCCTGGTTAGTTCCTATTCTGTCTGGGTTGGTTATCTTTCTTTTTTGTTTCTTTTATCCTTGTTTAAATTATATAAAAACAAAGATTTAACAGATATCATCTATCATCTTACCGGTAAGTTCTTTGGATTTGTAATTATCCTCATGTTATTTTTAATTCTGCTCGAATACTTGGTTGTATCCATAAGGGATTATGCAGACATATTAAGCACGATGTTTTACTTAAGAACGCCTTTAAAATACCTGCTGTTAATGCTTATTGTTACAGCTTTTTATGTATCTCATAAAGGAATTAATATTATTGGCAGTCTATGCTGGCTTACATATCCTCTCATGCAAGGGGTAGTCCTGTTATTAATACCATTGGCACTGAAAGATCTGGATTTTAGTTATTTATTCCCCTTAGGCGGACCAGGTGTAAAAACTTTATTAAAATTAGGTATCCTCCATACCTCTGTAGTCAGTGAAGTTATTTCATTATCCATCTTTTTCACACAAGTAAGATCCTATAAAGAATTTAAAAATGCCAGTCTTCTAGGCCTTGGACTTTCTATTCTTTTAATTACTGTATTTATGGTTATTTATATCTCTTCTTATGGATATACTGTCTTGTCTACACTGAACTATCCGCATCACCATCTTACAAGGCTGGTTGGACTGGGACGGTTTGCAAAAAATCTGGAATCCTTCTTCTTAGGTTTTTGGTCCATTGCTATTGCAATACGCTTTAGTATTTATTTTTATACCCTTGCTACATTAGGTACCTCCCTTATAAAAGTAAAAAGTCCAAATACTCTGCTTCCCTATATCGCCGTGGTGGTCTATATCCTTGCAAGACTTCCTGAAAATTATACACAATATGTGTTTTCCATCCGGAAAGTTGGGCTTATGGTATTATGGATTTTTTTCACTTTTCTCTCTCCATTTTTATGGGTAGTTGCAAAACTGAAAGGAGAATTTAAATCTTGAAAAAATCAAAAAAGAGATTAAAACTCATTTTTATATTATTGGTTACCCTTTTTCTTACTGGCTGCTGGGACAGAATAGAAATCGAGGAATTCGCATTTGTTTCAGTTATTGGGCTTGATGAAGGGGAGGATGGTATGCTTAGAATTACCTTTCAGATCACAAATCCTCAGATCGGTACCTCCACCAAGGTTCAGGTAGACGAACCACCCAGCGATATCATCACATTCTTGTCGGAAGACCTTGTTGCATCCAGGGATTTAGCAAGTACTTCTATCGCAAGACGTTTAACCTTTTCCCATGCTAAAGCGTTTATTGTAAGCGAAGATTTAGCAAAGTCGAATAAATTCTACCCAATCATTGAAGCGACCCAAAGGGACAGAGACATCAGAAGAGAACTAAATCTCATCGTATGCAAAGAAGATGCAGCTGACTTTATCAGGAACAATCGTCCTCCTTTTGATATAAGAGCATCAAAATATTATGAATTCCTTACATCAAGGTGGGAAGATGTGGGCTTTGTTCCCCTTTCTACCCTTCATAAATTTTCTCTCAGGACTTTGGATGACATGGGCTTATTTCTTGTAACCTACGCTACCACAAAGCCGGATCATCCAAAAACACATCTTGACAGTGAAGGAGATATTATTGCAGGGCAACTGGATAAAATAGATGAAAATCCAATGCAAATGATGGGTTCAGCAGTGTTTAAAGAAGGGAAAATGATCGGCAAACTGACCGGGGATGAAACCAGATTAGCTTTGATATTGCGGCCAACTGTGCAAACCAATAATATTCTTGCAACTTTTCCCGATCCCTTAAAAGAAGGAGAAAAAATATCTGCAAAACTCGTAAGGGGAAAAAACAAAATTAAAATTACAATTACCGATGACTATCCCATTATTGATGTAAAAATACCTTTAACATTAAGCATAGCATCTATTCCAAGCAATATAGACTACGTGAAAAACCAGTCAAACCAAAAACTTCTTATCGCTGCTATTGAAAAACGCCTTGAAACAGTCACTATGGAATTAATTAAAAAAACTCAAGAAGAATTCGGTGCTGAGCCTTTTTTATGGTCCCAAGTAGCAAGGAAAAAATTTTGGCTTTATAAAGACTTTAGAGACTATAATTGGTCTGAGAAATATAAAAATGCAAAAATCACTGTAAAATATGATGTTAAAATCGAAGATTTCGGTAAACAAAACAGGCCTCCAAAGATTTAGGTTTTATAAAACAAAACCAAATCTTCTGAAGCCTTTATCTTCTGCACAAATAATTTATTTTGACAGCTTTAGCGTACAGGCACATAAGTCTTAATCACTTTGCACTGCCCTGCAATACTATAATCTCCAATACTTGCAGGCATAAAGAAGGAATCCCCTGCTTTAAAGGGAACCGCACCTTCCCTGTACTCAATGACTCCATTCCCTTCAATAGCCATAAGCAAGTCAAATTTGTCTCCATTTAAAGGTTCTTTGCTTTCTTTTTGAATTTCCAGGATCTCTGTAATAAAATACTTGCAGGAAACAAGATGATGCCTTATGTTTTCACCTTCTTTAGTGACCGTGCCTTCCACTTTTTCATGCCCTATACAGTCAGATAAATTGGTTACATCCAAAGCTTTTTGTATATGAAGCTCTCTTGGTTTTCCGCTGCTGTCCACCCTGTTCCAATCGTAAACTCTATATGTTGTATCAGAGTTCTGCTGGATTTCTGCTATAAGAAGCCCTTCTCCTATGGCATGAAGGGTTCCAGCAGGAATGAAAAACACATCGCCTTTTTTGACATCCACGAAATTCAGTAGATTTTCAAGGGTTCCTTTCTTAATATTTTCTTCAAACATTTCCCTAGTAACGCCAGGTTTAACACCGTATACAAGCTGTGCACCTGGCTTTGCATCCAGTACAATCCACATTTCTGTTTTGCCTAATTCACCTTCATGTTCTTTAGCATATTCATCTTCAGGATGAACTTGAACTGAAAGTCTGTCGGAAGCATCGATGATTTTAACAAGAAGTGGGAATTTCTTTTTTCCTTCTTCTCCGATCTTCGTTCCCAATGCCTCTACGCCATAATCGTCAATCACTTCTTTTAAGGACTTGCCTTTTAATGGTCCATTGGCAACAATGCTTGTACCATTTTCATGGCAGGCTATTTCCCAACTTTCTCCGGTTGTGTCCGAAGGAATATCTTTATCAAATATCTCTCTTAACTTTTTTCCGCCCCATATGGGTTCTTTATATACAGGATCAAGTTTTAAAGGATATAACATATGGATCATCCTTTCGATATATTATACTGTTGGCTGTTCAAATGCATTGCATTTTAATATCTTTTTTAGTATTTCTTTTTCGCATCTTATAATATTATTTTAACCTATTTACTGAAACACAAGCTTTTATCTTATTTAGAATACCTTTAAATCCATTTAACGTCAACAGTTTTAATGGTAGTAGAATTGAAAATGATTATATTTTTTATTTGAGAATTATTCTTGACTTTTTCTAAAATCTATAGTATATTTACATTAGCACATGACAACAAATTAATGTACTTAAAACGTCTTATTCTCCTCTTTAAGTATATGAAACAGTTCAATAAGTAAACTGTTTAAACAAATGGCAAATCCCCAAGTTAGAAGCTTGGGGATTTGTATTTTTTATTCTATTGCTCATTAAACTTTATTAGCGAACTGAAACATTTGACTATCCAAATATTTTATCTCATATTTATTGCAGGCTAATCCGTTTTCCTTGTTTTAATCCTTCCAGTTGAGGATTTCTGATCACGGTATCTCCATCTTTCAATCCTTCTAAAATAACTACTTCCTGATCATTTTCCAATCCTTTGACAACAGGTTGGATTATTGCCTTACCATTTCTCACTACCCAAAGGGCATCCCTATCTTCATAGGGGAAAAGTACCGCTTTAGGTACTGCAAGTCTATTGTCTTCTTTATGGGTTACGAATTTTACATCCAAGGCATATCCTGGGCGTAATTCTGCCTTTTCATTGTCGTTTGGTCTGATTGTAACTTTTACACGCTGCTCTGTTAATCCTAAAGAAGAAATTTTTTCTTCAGCAGATGGCGCAATTTTATCAATAACGCCTTCAAATACAACATCCTGATCTTTTCTCTCCTGAATCAGTTCTACAGCCATCCCTTCTTTTAATTCTACAATATCTTCTGTTAAAACAAAGACTTCTACCTCATAAGAATCAGGCTGGAATACCGTTAGTAACGGTGATTGAGGGAATGCTGGGAGTCCTTTTTCTGCCTCTAAATCTTTCACGATTCCATCAAAAGGTGCTTTGATTTCCGACCTTTCGATCTGATATTTTACTTGTTCAATTTGGGCATTCAGAGATTCTATCATTCCTTTATAATATTGAACGGTTCCGGACTTATCAGAGTCTTGACCAAGTTGAGCCTCCAACAGAGCTATTTGACTTTTGGTTGCTTTCTTTTGTGCTTCATAATAAAGATCACTGCCTTCAGTTTGCTCTTTAAGTAATGCAAGAACTTCTTCCTGAATTTTGAGATTGTCTTTAACCTGGTTCAGGGCTTCCTCAGCTGCATCCCTTTCTTTTTGACTAACTGCCCCTTCTTCAAACAAGGCATTCATTCTTTTATAGTCGTCTTCTGCCAGTTCAAGTTGCCTTTTAGCTTCTTCAATCCTTACTTGCTGCTGTTTGATTTGAGATTTATAGGGAGCAGTATTGGCCTCCACCTTTTGGCCCTCCAGGCCTTGCAGTTGTGCTCTTAAACTAATGAGCTGCTGATTCATTTCATCGTAGGTCTTCTGTTCCTGCCCCTGTATACTGACTTTCTGTTCTTCCAGCTGAGCCAGTTGATAAGTTAAATCTTTGGTATCTATTTTTAAGAGTACGTCTCCCTTTTTAACTCTATCTCCTTCTTTCACATAAACTTCTTCAATCAAACCTTGAACCACTGGATAAATCGTCTCTTCCTGCTGTGCCATTACAGTTCCTTCTTCCCTGAAGGAAACTTCTACAGTTTTGGGATCAACTTGAATAACTTCTGCCTTTAAAGGCTTTAGTGTATAATAAATAGCAAGTAAAATAATCAGTCCAACCCCTGAAATGAGAAAAAGCCATTTAAGTGATTTTTTCATTCAATGCACCCTCTTTCTTTATTCTCTTTCTTTTAACACTTCCACTAAATCCAGTTTTTTAATATTCCGTGCAATATTAAGCTGTGCCAAAGTAATTGCAAGAACCGTCCCCATAAAAGCCGTCAAAAATGAGGATGGCGCCGTATAAGTAGGCAAAGTGAATACATCATTATTAATAGCATCTGCTACCATCTGTTTTAGAAGAAAAGTCATAGGTATTCCAAACAGCATTCCTACAATTCCTATCGTGCATTGCTCAAAAGATATGATTTCCAGCACTTCTCTGACTGTCATTCCTAAAACTCTTAACGAAGCCAGTTCTCTTTTTCTCTCCGCCAATGAAATAATACTGGAATTATATATAATGGCAAAGCCTGTAACTACCGCAATTAAAACCATAACCCAGATCATATAGTCATAAGTATCAAGAAGTTCTTTATACTTTTTTACTGTTGTACCACTTTCTTCGATAGATTGAATTTTGCTTGAAGCATTATAATCATCTTTTAGTAAAGCAATATCCTCTGGTTGAATCTTTAAAATTGCACTGGTCGAAATATCCCCATATCCTAAAAGCCTTCCTAAACTTTTTTCCTCCATATAGGCATTCCCCCCTATATATTGAGGTATGATTCCAGATACATAGACATAAAGCTTATCTTCTTTTGCCCAAGGACTCTCAATTCGAACTTTATCTCCAACTTTTACGTGGAGAGATTTGGCTATGGATTCAGATAAAAGAATTCCTTCTGCAGGGACTTTGACTTTATTACCGTCAAAATCCACAATATTATATAAATTGGATTCTCTATTAAGGCCCAGAATCACCAAGTTCTTTTTATGATACGAATTTTTAAAAGTAGCTGGAACCTCCAGCATCGTCTCCAGTTCTATAATGCCCTTTCTATTTTTAAGTTCTCTGACAACCTCTTTCGCATAAATTGGAGATTCGAAATTCATTTTTATATTATAAGTTTGGATCTTTTCAAACTGATCAATCATCATAATATCCATCGTTTCATAAAAAGAAATCATAGTTGCCATCATTGCAAAGGTAAAGACCACTCCAATAAGAGTGAAAAAACTTCTTCCTTTGCTGCGAAAAATATTCCTCATGGCCATACGTCCTTGAACCGTTAAACTACTCCATAAAATTCTTATTCTTTCGATTAAAATCTTTTTACCCGCAGGCGGGGCCTCTGGTCTCATTGCCTGTGCAGGATGAAGCTTCATCACTCCTTTAACCCCTTGAAATCCGGCAAAGAGACATCCAAGAACGGATAAAATAATTCCTATGATAAAATACTCCCAGGAAAACTGATTTTTTAAATCAGGCAGCTGGAAGAATTCCTTATACATTTCTGTTATATAGCCAGACAAAAGTGTTCCTAATAGTCCCCCTATGATCCCTCCACCAAGTCCAATAACCCAGCTATAGGATAAATAGTGCAAGAGAATCTCTTTTTGTGTATAACCAAAAGCTTTTAATGTTCCAATCAAACCTCTTTGCTGTTCTACCAGCCGCTTGAGCATGATGTATAAAATGATAGCCGATATACCAATAAATATAAGTGGAACACTTTTAGCCATGGAGTCAAGACTATCCAATTCCTGCTGAAGCATGGCATGACTTAATTGATCCTTTCTTTCAAAGGCAGTTTCAAAACCGTATTTTTTTAATTTCTCCTTTAATTCCTCTTCTACATCTCTAAAACCATAGCCTTCTTCTAAAGTAAAAATAATGTCATTAATGTTTCCGCTTAAACCAAATAAAGAATCCATAACTTCATAAGGAAGATAGGCAATATCGAAAGTTTCCGGTGTGGGCATGATACTTTGCTCGTTTTGCATGGGATAAACAAATTCCGGACTTTGAGCTATTCCTGCAATCACTAATTCTGTCTTTTTTCCGTTGATGATTACAGATATTTTCTCCTCCATCTTAAGTCCATTAACCTCAAAAAATTTAGGACCAATCCAAATATTCGCTTTATCAGTATCCAATTCCCTGCCTTCCAGCTTCTGAACTCCGTTTAAGTGGGTTGGATCTGTAGGATCTATGGCTACTAATCTAAGATATACATTGTCCTCTTCCCGTCCCGGAAGAAGCACTCTCACATCTTTAACCAGACGGCCTTCTACTTCTTTAATCCCTTCTATTCTGGAAAGGATTTTAACTTTTGATAATGGAATAGATTTTACTTTCGCAAATCCTTCTGCAAAATGTTTTTCCTCATAAAATTCATCCTTTGCCCGGTTAAGATTATCCATAGCAATAGACATAGCTGTATAAGACATCAATCCAACACTAATAACAATCAGGCAGGCAATGTATGCCATCTTATTTTCCTTTAAATCACGAAACAATTTTTTCCATAAAATCACCATGCCACCTCCTCAGGAGGCAATGGCTTCTCATTTTTTTCAATGCGGCTAAGCTTTCCATCCTTGATATAAAATACCCTGTCTGCCATCTTTGCAATTTCCCCGTTGTGGGTTATGATGATTACTGTTTTTTTGTACTCTTTATTGAATTTACGGAGCAGCTTCAATACCTGAAGACCCGTTGCCAGGTCTAATGCTCCTGTAGGCTCGTCACATAGGAGAATTTCTGGATTTTTAGCAATAGCCCGGGCTAAAGATACTCTCTGTTGTTGACCTCCTGACATTTGAGAAGGAAAATGATCGGCTCTGTCTTCTAACCCTACTTCTCTTAAGACATCTTCCACTTTTAGAGGATTTTTAGCAATCTCTACGGATAATTTTACATTCTCATAGGCAGTTAAATTAGGCATCAGGTTATAGAACTGAAAAACAAAGCCAACGGTATTTCTTCTATAAAAGGTAAGTTCTTTTTCTGAGGCTCCATGAAGACTCTGATCTCTATAGTACAATTCTCCTGAAGTAATAGTATCCATGCCTCCAATTAAGTTTAACATCGTACTTTTCCCAGAGCCACTGGGTCCAAGGACAACAATAAACTCTCCTTCATATATTTCAAAACTGGCATCCTTTAAAGCATCTACCGTTACTTCTCCCATCTGATACTGCTTTCTTAAGTTTTTTGCCTTTAATAAAATATCCATTCAAACACCTCCCATCAAATTATATAAATTGTCGTTCTCTGTGTACTGTAGAGTAACTTACTATATTGATGAGGTCAAAAAAATATTCTGTCATATAATGACAAACTTCTTAAAATGATAATGATTATCTGTTTCATACTTTAATAATATACTTCTGAATTCCTTGTGTCAATATATTTACAGAATATTTATTCAGTATATCTGTCCTTCATGTTATTCAGTAAATCTGTTTTATACAGCTTTAAGCAGTTTTCTGCAAGAAGGCATTTCTTATTAATGAATTATAATTTTTATCAGAAATATGATCAGCAAATGCAAGGGATAAAAAATATAGAAAATATATTTATTGATCCTGATACGGAAATTTGTACGTAAATAGATCAAGGGAATGCTAAATACCGCAAAGCCCTGAATACGATACATACCATCAGAGAAAAAAGGAATGCTTAAGAACATCCCTGCTATCATTGCAGAAAGTTCTCTATGATTTCTAAAATAATAAAACATAATTATAAGCAGAATGCCTGATAAACCATAGCTGAAATTTCCGATGGATGTAATCATCATTAATAAGATCGCTGCAATCCATTTCTTTTCTTTTAAAAAATAAAGGATCAGTAATCCCATAAGTAAGGTAGGAAAGATATTCAGCTCATACCATGGCAAATCAAAAGCCAGAACATAAAAAGGCTGAGAGAGTATGCTAAAAGCAGCCAGTCTTAAGATATATTTTTTAATGTTACTGGTGTACAGGAACCCTACTGCTATACAATAAGCAAATAAAGGGAAAGATATTCTTCCAATAATACGCAGCTCGATCCTGTCCGGGAAAAATACATATCCAATATGATCAATCAACATGGTGATGATAGCAATGATTTTTAAAAAATTCGTATCAAGGTTAGAACTTATTTTAGGTTCTGATAATGTTTCATTGTTCATTCTTGATCCTCCTTTTATAAAATTAAACAGTTAAACCTGGTCTTTTCGTTAGTATTAATCGTATTGATAATGATTATATTTTTTAATTGATAATTGTTATTGACATTTTCATGAAGTTGTAGTATTATTTCTATATTAGCACATGACAAAAAGTTAGTATACTTAGAACATCTTATTCCCCCTCTTTAAATGTATAAAAGCAGCTCAGTATTGAGCTGCTTTTATTATTAAGCTTTACCTATACCTTTTCTTAACCCATTTTAAAGCCAAGACTAATAAAAAATACAGAGCCAGCACCACCAATAATGTAAGCAGTCTTTCTGTTTTGGATCCGTCTGCCAGTAAAACAGGACCTAAACCAAAAAAAGTCACAGCTACAAGTGCAATGGTTATGATGATATTAAGAAAAATCTTCATTAGGATGCTCCTTTTTTCAAATTCATACCTCTTATATTTTAAGATTTGCATGCAAAAAGAAAATTATAACTCACTTTTTCTTTTTTAAAAACCTCAATCTGAGCCAGCTTGCTGCTACAATAACAGTTAATACAAAAAGCAAAATAGAAACAGCAAAATTACCTGCATTAAAAGTATGCACAATCATAAGCGAAAAAATAATGATTAGAACCCCACATAAAGCAGAAAATAGTATATATCTTATATTTTTCTTTGCCTTCTTTTGAGTTGCTTGTTCAACCGTATCATCAATGATTAAATTTAAAATTACATCAACCATATCGAATATTATATCCAGCATTCTATCTGTCCTCCTTCTGGAGCATGTATTATTCTTAAGCATTCTCTCTTATTGTTCATGATCCGCTCTACATATAATATTACGGATTTCATAAAAAATTGTTTTAAACTTTTAGCAGGCTTCAAAAAATACCATCAGTTTAAGTTTAATAGTAAAAGCAGACAAAACGCAATACGCGCAAGTTTCCATCCTGCCCGAAAGGCTTTTTATTGTATAGGAAATCCGAAGGGATTTCCTATACAATAAAAAAGGACTTCTCAAATCTTACGACTTGAGAAATCCTCTATAGTAAGTGTTTTATTAAAACTTGCCAGCCTTAGCTGCTTCTTCAATGGCAACTGCTACTGCAACGGTAGCACCAACCATCGGATTGTTACCCATTCCGATCAGTCCCATCATTTCTACATGGGCAGGTACGGAGGATGATCCAGCAAATTGAGCATCAGAATGCATTCTTCCCATTGTATCTGTCATACCATAGGAAGCTGGTCCTGCTGCCATGTTGTCTGGGTGTAAGGTTCTTCCTGTTCCACCACCGGATGCAACAGAGAAATATTTCTTGCCTAATTCTGTACATTCTTTTTTGTAAGTTCCTGCTACAGGATGTTGGAATCTGGTTGGGTTTGTAGAGTTTCCTGTAATGGATACATCTACACCTTCGTGATGCATAATTGCAACACCTTCTCTTACATCATCTGCACCATAACATTTTACTTTTGAACGTTCACCATTAGAATAAGCTGTTTCTTTTACAATGTTTAATTTTCCAGTAGCATAATCAAAAGTGGTTTGAACATATGTAAATCCGTTAATTCTTGAAATAATCTGAGCTGCATCTTTTCCAAGACCGTTTAAGATTACTCTTAAAGGTTCTTTTCTTACTCTGTTTGCTGATTTAGCGATACCAATAGCACCTTCAGCTGCAGCAAAGGATTCATGTCCTGCAAGGAAAGCAAAACATTTTGTGTTTTCATCAAGAAGCATTGCTCCAAGGTTACCGTGTCCAAGTCCTACTTTTCTGTCGTCAGCAACAGAACCTGGGATACAAAAAGCCTGAAGTCCTTCGCCAATTGCTTTAGCTGCTTCAGAAGCAGTGGTGCATCCTTTTTTAATTGCGATAGCTGCTCCGGTGATATATGCCCAACATGCATTTTCAAAGCAGATGGGTTGAATATCTTTTACGATTTTATAAACATCTATGCCTTTATCGTCACAAAGTTTCTTAGCATCTTCGATAGAAGCAATTCCATATGTATTTAGAACAGAATTAATCTGATTGATTCTTCTTTCATATCCTTCAAATAACGCCATTTTCTCATCCTCCTAATCTATTATTCTTCTCTTGGGTCGATTACTTTTACAGCTTCAGCGAATCTTCCGTAAGTTCCTGTAGCTTTCTTGATTGCTTCAGCAGGATCAGTACCTTTTTTAATCATTTCCATCATTTTTCCAAGATGAATGAATTCATATCCGATGATTTCGCCATTTTCATCTAAACCAGTTCTTGTAACATATCCTTCTGCCATTTCTAAGTATCTTGGTCCCTTAGCCACAGTACTGTACATTGTACCTACCTGGCTTCTTAATCCTTTTCCTAAGTCTTCAAGGCCTGCTCCTACTGGAAGTCCACCTTCAGAGAAAGCAGTTTGGCTTCTGCCGTATACGATTTGAAGGAATAATTCTCTCATAGCTGTGTTAATGGCATCACAAACTAAGTCTGTATTAAGTGCTTCAAGAATTGTTTTTCCAGCTAAGATTTCTGCAGCCATAGCAGCAGAGTGTGTCATTCCAGAGCATCCGATAGTTTCTACTAATGCTTCCTGGATCACACCATCCTTAACGTTAAGAGTCAGCTTACATGCTCCTTGTTGAGGTGCGCACCAGCCAACCCCGTGAGTTAAACCGGAAATATCCTTTATTTCTTTTGCTTTTGTCCATTGTCCTTCTTGTGGTATAGGTGCTGGTCCATGGTTAGGTCCTTTAGCTACACAAGTCATTCTTTCTACTTCATGTGTGTAATTCATTCTTATCCCCTTCCTCTTTAAATGTAAATTTAATAATTGGCAATAATCCTATGAATGTTATATCTATTATCCCCACAGGTTATTATACCACGATTATCCTGTTCATTCTATTTAAAATTAAATTTTTTGTTAATTTATATACACGCTTGTCTTTTTATCATGTTTTCTGTGGAATACCTTAAAATAATCGCACATATTGAGCCTTGTCGGCTTTATCGACCATACTCGACATGAGGGTTCCGCAAGCAGAACCCTTTCTCCTAACCTGCAAATATGATATACTTACAAAAATAAAATCAATTAAAGAGGTGAAAATATGTCTTTTCAGAAAGTGGATTTAGAAGACAAAACCAGATCAGAAGACAAAATATCTGTGATGGCTTATGGTTACGATAAAAATGAAATAAAGATCTTAAAAAGCTATTGCGATACACTCTCTGTCGACCATTTCATCCTGGTCAACGATTCGGTTATTGATATGACTTTGGAGGAGCTCCTTAAACTTGATCAGACAAAAGAGGCTTCTTCTTATTTGATTCCGGCAAAAGCAGTTATTATGAACGGCTTTTCAGGAAGTGACCTGCAAGCTTTCTTAAAAGGTTTTAAGGATACCGGTCTTGAGCGCCCCATATTTGCTACCGTAACCCCTGTTTCAAAGAATTGGCCTTTTAAAACATTAATTAATGAACTGATCAAAGAACATGAAATGATGAAAAACAGAACAAAATAGGAGCGGCTTACGCCGCTCCATTTATTTTTCGGGTTGGACTGGTTCTCCCTTTTCCCATTGGCCTTTAAAAATGATTTTGCCTTCTTCATCGTATTTGGTTCCTTCTCCATGAGGAACACCATTGGCAAATTCGCCTTCATACATGATTTGCCCATTTTTATAGTATTCTATTCCTTTTCCATGGGAATAATCGTCTTTCATTTCTCCTTCATACTGAATTATTCCATTATCATAATAGGCTTTGCCTTGGCCGGTAGCTCTTCCTTCCACAAACTCTCCCATGTACATCACTTTTCCGTTTTCATAATAAATCTTGCCTCTTCCGTCAAAAACGCCATCCTTCCAATATCCCGAATAAAAAATTCTTCCATTAGGATAATAAGAATTTCCATGGCCGGAAGGGCGTCCGTTTTCTACTTCTCCTTCATAAACTTTTTTACCAGATGCATCATAAAAGATACCTGTTCCTGATATTTTTCCGTCTTTAAAGGTACCTTCGTACATAATCTTTCCATCTTTATAATATCTGATGCCCCGTCCGTGAGGCTTTCCATTCTCCATAACTCCCTCATAAGCCAGGGAACCATCTGCATAATATAATCTTTTCTTTGCTAAAATCGTATTGGACTGGTCTTTTTGGCCCAAAGCCTCTATACTTTTTATACTCATATCGTAAATTTTATACTGATTCTCTTCTGATTTTAAAATATACTGGAAAGTATTTCTGCGGTCTGTATACTCTTCACTATTATGAGACTTTACAATGATATCTACTTCAACAGTCACATCTTCATCCTTTTTTTGGATAAACCTTATGTTCTCAATTTCGTAAACCAAATCATAAGAAGATAAAATACGAAAAGTTTCTTTCAAGTCAGAATAATGTAAAACATAGATCGGACTTTTTTTGTGAAATAAGGCAATATACTGGTCGGGGTCATATGTTCTTATGGCTTCAACCAGATTTTCTATCACTTTTTTTACTGCTTTTTGCTCTGATGAAGAGATTTCTTCAATGTTCATTTGGGCATGGACAGGATTAAACCTGTACATGCTCATAATAACCATGATAAGCATAAGAATAAAAAGAAAACTTACTCTGCTGAGCCTCTTCATACACACACTCCTTTTTAATGGTATTCTTAAGGCTTAAACATTACTTCTTTGTCTTAGCACTTCATACATCAATATCCCTGCTGCCATGGCAGCATTGAGAGATTCAGCTTTCCCCGGCATAGGGATCTTGACCAAAAGATCCGTCTTTTGGGCTGTTGAATCTTTAATGCCATTGGCTTCATTGCCTATAATTAGGGCAATATTCTTTCTTAAGTCGCACTGATAGGGATACTTTTCACCTTTTAAATGGGCAGACAGTGTGGATATATTTCTTATCCTTAGTTCGTTAAGAAGGTCATTTATATCTGCATCTGTTAAGATTGGAAGATGAAAAATCGAACCCATGGTGGAACGGATCACTTTCGGATTGTATAAATCCACACTGCCTTTAGTTAAAATAATTCCATCCGCCCCCAGGGCATCTCCTGTTCTGATAATAGTTCCTAAATTCCCCGGGTCCTGAAGATCTTCCAGGATGATATAGAATCCATTTTCATTGGTCAATACTTTTTCCAGCGAAAAACTCTTCTGCCTGCAGATGGCCAAAACCCCCTGAGGGGTCATCGTATCCGATATGGCATTGAAAATTTTATCACTGACTTCAATAACTTCATTTTCAGATAAATGCCTATGTACTGAGATTCGATCCAAAAAAGACGGATTTTCTTTTTTAAAAGAAGAAGCAACAAAAATAGAATCGATCTCCCAGTCCTTTGGTATTTCCTCTACTATTTTAATCCCTTCTACAACAAAGGCTTTTTCCTTATTTCTGTTCTTTTTACTTTTTTGCAATCCCACAAGCCTTTTAATATGTCTGTTTTGCATGCTTTCAATCATATCTTCACTTCTTTCATTCTGCATTTCTAGGTCTGCCATTTTTTAGTATTAACTTTATTTCATAAATTTAATCCTCTCTTTGTAATATTTTCTTAACAATTATACCACAATATAATTATTACGCAAACAAAAGGCGTATTTGAGCCGTTGACAGGCAAACAAACATTTGCTAATATCTTTATTTGAAGATAATAATTATTTTTTAATATAAATTCTATTTTAGTCTTCAGGAGTGTGAAAGTATGTATAAATCAATAAAAATATTAGATAACTTATATTGGGTTGGTGCTTTGGACCCAGACCTTAAGATATTCGATATTGTTATGGAAACGAAATACGGAACAACCTACAATTCATATATATTAAAAGGCAGCCAAAAAACCGTATTATTTGAAACTGCCAAAGATAAATTCGCAAATCAATTTATAGACAGAATCAAGGACGTCATCGATATTAAAGAAATTGACTATATCGTAGTCAATCACACAGAACCGGATCATGTGGGCTCTGTTGCCACTTTGCTGGATTACTGTCCCGATGCAACCATCGTGGGAACCGGCCCAGCCTTGAGGTTTTTAAAAGAAATTACCAACCGCCCTTTTAATAGCCTTCCTGTTTCCGATGGAGATACACTTAATATAGGGGACAGAACCATTCGATTTATCATGACCCCTTTCCTCCATTGGCCAGATACCATGTATTCATATGTTGAAGAAGACAAAGTATTAATTACTTGTGATTCCTTCGGAGCTCATTATTGTGACGAAAGGGTATTTAATGATGTGATGGAAAAGGAAAAAGGAGCAGATATTCTGGATGCATATAAGTATTACTTTGATATGATTATGGGTCCTTTTAAGTCTTATGTCACTCAGGCATTGGATAAAATTAAAGATTTGGATATCAAGATTGTCTGCCCGGGACACGGCTTAATTCTTAGAAATGACATTCAAAAATACCTGGATCTATACAGAGAATGGTCCTCTGTAAAAGAAAGAGAAAAGCCAAGCGTCGTCATTGCCTATGTTTCAGCTTACGGCTATACGAAAAAAATGGCTGAAGAAATCGCCAAAGGCGTTTCCTCAGCTGGAGACGTGGACGTATTCATATTTGATATGGTTTACGAAAACCCTTCAAAGGTAATAGGGGAAATGCAAAGTGCAAAAGGATTACTCTTTGGTTCCCCTACGATTGTTGGCGATACTCTTCCCCCGATCTGGAACCTTCTTACTTCTCTAAATCCGGTGATTCATAAGGGAAAACTGGCCGGAGCTTTTGGATCTTACGGCTGGAGCGGAGAAGCAGTATCCAATATAGAAGGACGATTAAAGCAATTAAGATTTAAAATACCTGTACCGGGACTTAAGATCAACTTCAATCCTTCAAAAGACCAATTAAAGCAAGCTTATGAGTTCGGCCAAAAATTTGGTCAAGCAATCTTGGAAGAAAAATAACCCCTGTATATACAGGGGTTATGACATTAATACCGGGTCACAAAAGCAGAAACTGTTCTGCTCTATATTTTTTAAGATGTTTATAAACATTATGCCTTTTCAATATTAAATAAAACAGATGCAAAATCACCAATGTCTTCAAATTTTCTTCTGTCTATTACAAGCCCTGCATTCATCAGTTCACTGCCGTAATAAGTATCTGCTTTTCCAAAAGCAGTAACCTTATAAAGCATATCTGGATTGAGGCCTGTAAGTTTATATCGCAGCCAGCTTGCATTGACTTTATTCAATTTTTGATAATATGCTGCGATGGCTTGGGTTTTATCTTCTGATACCACCATCCAAGCCGTATCATTGCCTTCAAAAGGACTCTTTAAGCGATAGAAGACGCCTTGCTGGAATAGCTTTCTATATTTTTTATAATATTTAATTTGCTCTTTAATCTGTTCTAATTCTTCATCAGTGAGTTTATTCAAATCCAACTCATATCCAAAAGCTCCAAAATACGCTACATTTGCTCTTGTGTCCAATGGAGTAATTCTGTTTACCTGATGGTTGGGCACAGCAGATACATGGGCACCAATACTGGAAACAGGATATACAAAACTGGTACCATATTGAATTTTCATACGCTCAGCTGCATCGGTATCATCACTGCACCAGGTCTGTGGCGCAAAATAGAGCATTCCAGGATCGAATCTTGCTCCTCCGCTGGCACAGGATTCAAATAGAATATGAGGAAACTCAGTAGTAAGTCTGGTATATAAATCATATACACCCAGGATATATTTATGCATCACCATACCCTGCTCTTCAGGTTTTGCTCCTCTGGAATAGCATTCTGTGATATAGCGGTTCATATCCCATTTGATATAAGAAATTTTAGATTCTCTGATCACCTTTGAGATCATTTCATAGATATAATCCACAACTTCTTTTCTGGAGAAATCCAATACATGCTGTTGACGGCTTGGGCTTTCAAAGCGTTCCGGAGTAGAGAGAATCCAGTCAGGATGTTTCCTGTATAAGTCACTGTTCTTATTCACCATTTCCGGTTCAATCCAAAGTCCAAATTTCATGCCCATTTCTTCAATTTTTCTCGATAAACCTGCAATACCATTGGGCAATTTATCAAGATTTGGGTACCAGTCCCCCAGGGCCTGATGGTCATCATTTCTTGTTCCAAACCAACCATCGTCCAATACAAATAATTCTACTCCTACTTCTTTGGCTTTCGCCGCAAGGTTTAAGATTTTTTCTTCGTTAAAGTCCATATAAGTTGCTTCCCAGTTGTTAAGAAGGATTGGTCTTTCTTTGTCTCGCCATACTCCCCTTGCCAATCTTGTGCGGTAGAGCTTATGATAGGTCTGACTCATTTTATTTAAACCTTCATTGGAATAAACCATAACCAGTTCCGGCGTCTGGAAAGATTCTCCCTTATGAAGCACCCATTCAAAATTATTTGGATGAATGCCCATGAGAACCCTGGTTGTATCATGGGTACATACTTCTGCCTGTGCCAGGAAGTTTCCACTGTATACCAGACTGAATCCATATACTTCCCCTAATAATTCCGTGGTTTCTTTTCTCTTTAATGCAAGAAAAGGATTGTGCTCTGTACTGCTTATCCCACGCATGCTATAAATCGACTGAACACCTTGCTCCAGACTTCTTACTTTTACATAGCGTTCCCTTGACCATGCTCCTGACAAATGGATCATATCAAAATCTGCATCCGGTAAATCAACACATCCACTCATAGCATTGGTTAAAACAATCTTTTCTTCCCCATTGTGAATGAATTTCGCATGGCGGGTAATCACCGGCAATTCTTCATAAATCGTATAAGTAAGAATTAAATGTGTATCAATTACTTGATCGTATAAAACAATTTCAAGGCTGGTTGCTTCTTCGTCTTTCTCTGTATAAGTCGCCGGCAAAGGTTCAATTTTTTTCTTTCCACTGTATATGGAGTGGGAAACATATTTAAAATCTGTAATATGACTTCCGTTTTCCTGTTTTATAGTAAAGGCACCATAACGAAAATCCCCTATGCCGTATGACGGATATTCCTGTTTGGTATATTGCAGGCATAAAGTTGAAGGGGGTGGGCAACTAAAAGCTGCATGAGGACGAGGCATTTCCTCGTGGAGATAATGAAAGGATTCTTTATCATGGATTCTTTTTCCATAATATAAGTTGCCCAATTGCTTGTTTTCCATGATTTCAATAATGTAACTTACTTCATTGTTAAAGATGTGGAATTCCTGTGATGTTTCATGATAAATAACTGGCATAGTCATCTCCCTTTTCTATATATATTATAGTTTGCTTCCTGATGTTGCTATTCCTTCAACGAACTGTCTCTGGAACAAGATATATATGATGATCATCGGAATACATGCAAGCAATGAAGCTGCCATTAATTCTGGGAAGTTGGTTACAAACTGTCCCTGCAGTTTTGCCAGGGCTGCTGAGAGTGGCATGGTGGTTTGCTCTGTATTAACAACCAAAGGCCACATCAAATCTTTAAAAGCAAATAACGCCGTAAAGATTCCCAGGGCAACCATGGATGATTTGGTAAGAGGCAGCATAACATGCAAGAATATTTGTCCAATATTACATCCATCAAGTATTGCTGCTTCTTCCAGGTCTTTTGGAAGGCCCATATACGCCTGCCTTAAAAGGAAAGTACCAAAAGCTGTAACAAGACCGGGAAATATAAGCGCAAAGGAAGTGTTTAAAAGCCCCATTTTGCTCACCATTAAATATTGAGGTATGATAAAGATCTGGGCTGGTACCATCATTTGAAACAACACGATACCAAAAGCTAAATCTTTCCCCGGAAATTTCAGGCGTCCCAGAGCATATCCTGCCATCGTAGCAGTTAATACGGCACAAATTACCCGTCCTGCAATTAAAACCAGTGTATTCCAATACAATCTTAAGAAATTCATTTTACGAATTACTGACTTAAAAGCATCCAGTCTCCATTTGGAAGGAAAGATCACAAACGGATTCATTTGAGTCGCTTCTGATATCGTCTTAAAGGATGTTAACGCCATCCAGATAAACGGAACAATCATAATAATGGCTCCAATAATTAAAACCAGATGGACCAAATAAGTATATATATTTTCCTTTTTCATCCCCTGCACATCTCCCTTCTAATTATAGTTAACCCATTTTTTCTGGCAGATGACTTGAATGGCTGTAATAATCATAATAATCGCCAGAAGTAACATTACGATTGCTGAACCATAGCCCCTGTTATATTCAACAAAGGAATATTTATAGAATAAATACACCAGACTCTGTGTCTTATAAAGCGCCGGATTGGTAATACCAATCATCATATAAATTGAATCAAATACCTGCAGAGCTGCTATGACTCTAGTAACCGTAACAAAAAACATGGTTGGAGAAATCAGTGGTATTGTAATTGAAAAGAATTGCTTTACCGCACTGGCTCCATCTATCTCTGCTGCTTCATAGTAATCCGTTGGAATCTCCTGTAGTCCTGCCAGGAAAAGTACCATATTGTACCCGATAACAGACCATATGCCCACAATAGCAATAGAGATGTATGCAATCTTGGGATCAGAAATCCAGTTTACAGAAGGTAATCCTAATGAATTCAGGATATGATTTATTAATCCAAACTCTGAATTATACAGCCATCGCCAGACCATAGCAATTGCTGCTGGTGCTGCTACCATAGGTAAAAAGTATGTGGTTCGATAAATAGTTCGTCCTTTTATTTCGCGATTAAGAAGAACTGCCAGAACCAAAGCTATGGCAATTGAAAAAGGAACTTCTACAATTGCATATTTAAAAGTATTGATTAATGCCTGCCATACCGCTTCATCATTAAACATCTTTCGATAATTTTCTAATCCTACAAAGATATTACCCTTCCCAAAGGCTCCTGTTTTAAAAAAACTTTGATATAATGTCCGAAAAATAGGTATGATGTTCAATATAATTAGTCCGATCACCGTGGGTAAAATAAACATCCAGCCCCAAAGCGCTTCATTTAGCTTCTTTCCAGACCATTTTCCTTTTCGAGCGAGTTTCGGCTGATTTTGATTTAACGTTGAATGACCCATAAACTACCCCTCCTCACAAAATAGACAAAAGTATCTTCAATCTAATTCAATAGTACTATACAAAATAAACTACTTAAATAGCCTAATGTTGCAGTAATATGGAATAATGTTGTTTATATTACTTCTTTCCTAATGTAAGTTTATGCAATATGACCTAATGCAAAATCTTTATCCCTAAACCTTGAAAATAGACAACGACTGATTGAGTCTCGTAACCGCATCTCCTAAATCACTTGCCAGGTTTGCCAATTGTTCTGATAATGTATTCTGTTCCTCACTGGTGGCATTGACTTCTTCTATAGATGCTGAAGACTCTTGGACGATGGCAGTTATGCGTTCAATGGCTTCTACTGCCTGTTCTTTCTGAGACTCCATATGTTTCATTTTCATTCTGATTTCTTCTATTTGCCCGATTAAATCCTTTATATAATCTGCAGTTTTATGGAAAGCATGCTCTGTCTGAAATACGATTTGCTTTTCTTCTTCCAGGGTCTCTCCTGAAACATTAACAACCGATACAGTATTATTGGTTTTTTGCTGGATATTGGATACAATCTTACTGATCATTTCAGTAGATTGATTGGTTTCTACAGCTAATTTACGAATTTCTTCAGCAACTACTGCAAAACCCCTTCCGGCTTCTCCGGCCCGGGCTGCTTCTATAGCTGCGTTTAGCGAAAGAAGGTTGATCTGCTCGCTGATTTGATTGATCACCTTTACAACATTAATGATTTCTTTTGTTTCCTGACTTAATTCTTGTATGTGATGGTTTACTTGAGTAAAGGACTCTATGGTACGGATTGTTTTATCATTTAGACTGACCATCGTATGGCTTGAATCACTTATGGCTTCTTCAATGTATGTAATGACCTTCATCATATCTTCAATCTTTTTTACAACACTATTGATATTGCTTGCTAATCGATCCATTAAAGCATTTGTCTCTTCTGCTTCTTTAGCCTGACTCTGGGCTCCTTCTGCCAGTTCATTGATTGCATTGGTAACCTCTCCTGCTGCAATGGCTGATTGGGCAGAAACATTTTTGATTGTACCAGCATCTTTCTCTACATTTTTTGTAACATGATCTGCTGCGATGATTAAATTTCTCACATTTTGGATCATTTTATTAAAGCTATAGGATAATTTCCCGATTTCATTATTGCCTTTAATAGGGGATTGGGCAGTTAAATCTCCCTGCTCTACTCTTGACATAAGCTTCATAATACTTTTTAAAGGCCTGGATATACCAATCGAGATAGTTACTCCCACAACAACAGAAATCAATGTACATGAGATTACCATCAAAATAATGCCGCGCTGGACTGCTGTCATTTCTTCCATTAGCGACTCAATAAGTTCTACTGTTACTACCTTCCACCCAGTTTGTGTCGTTGCATAACTGATTACATGGCTCTGGTCCATTAAATTACCGGAGATATTATTACTATAGATGGCATCAAAATCGATATCTGATAACTTAGTTCCTAATTTCTCTGCATCCGTATGAGCAATAATCTGCTCATTCTCGTTCAACAGTATAATATCCGCAGAATAACCAGATTCTGATTCTCCAAAGGTTGAGTTGATTTCTTTGCTGTTAATAGAAAGGACTAATGCTGCCGTCTGTTCAGAAGTAATGGACTTTTTCACAGGCCTTACCAAATAAATGTTTTCATAAGAGTCATTAAACCCTGTAATCCACATAGGCTTCCCATTCGAAGCTTTTACCATCTCTATAAATTGATTCCCCATTTCTTTTTGAAGCACAAATTTACTTTCTCCAGATGTTACGGATAAGTCAGAACCGTATACTGTTCCATTTTCTTTGTAAATATTGGCAGTTTTAATATATTTATTAGAATTTATAATGGAAAATAAGGTATTCTCTATCTTTTTCTCATCACTGACTTTTTCCGAAATACTCGTATACATATCTTTTTCTATAGCATCCATGATCTCAGTATTGGAAGTAATGATCATCGAAATGTTTTCGATTTCTTTTAATTTCAAATCAATATTGGCAGCTGTCTGCTCTACCATTTTCTTTGAATAAAATCCCACCTTATCTCTGACCGTCTTCTCTGCTTTTATATAGGAAAATCCTGCAATCAAAAAGAGCGGTATCGTGCTTAACAATATAAAAGAGACTATGAGCTTTTGAGCAATACTTATATTTTGTAACGGATTAAGCCAAAAGTCCGTTTTCTTCGCTTCTTTTGATCTAAATTTTTTCCCTCCCATACAGATCCCCCATTCTCAGATCAGCAAAAGACCTGTTATAATTTTAAAGGCAGACTTTCCCTTATAGATTCAGCCTGCCTTTAAAATACTATTGAATTATTCCTGTGCTAAATATGCATTCATTTCCTGGGCAATTTCCAGACAAACGTCTCTTGCTTCTTTTTCTCCTGTCCAAGCTGATATTAATTTTTCTTTACTCATGTTTTCCCATACTACTGTAGATCTGGAATAAGGTCTGATTACCAGGTCTCCCATCATATCCAAATAAGCCTGAAGGTTAAAATTAGGATACGCATTGATCCAATTGCTTGTAGTTCCTTCGTATGCAGAAATTACTATTCCTAAGTCAGACTGTTTTTGCTGTGCTTCTTTAGAACCAAAGTATTCGATTAATTTCCATGCTTCTTCAGGCATGCTGGTATTAGCGGATGCAGCCCATCCAAGGCCATTGTAAATGGAAATTCTTCTTCCTGTTGCTGCATCTTTAGGTAAAACTGCAATATCTCCATGTTCTTTTACATAATCATTGTTGCAAAGTTCTGGAAGCATCCAGGATCCCATTGTAATCATTGCCACTTTTCCTGCTTCAAATAAAGCATTGGCACTGTTTTCTGTCATTGTTTCATAATTTGGTGTGTAGCCTTGTTTTACAAGATCTGTAACAAATTCAATTGCCTTGATGGTTCCTTCTTTATCAAATCCTGAACTCTTTTTGTCGGCTGAAATAATTTCTCCACCCATAGCATAAACCATGTTGTACCATCCGTCCTGGTTATTGGATGGATCGATAGCATATCCATATTGACTGCCATCAGGCTTTGTCAGTTTTTTGCAAGCTTCCCTAAAATCATCCCAGGTCCAGTTTTCATTTGGATATTCCAGACCTGCTTCATCAAACATGGTCTTATTATACCAAAGAGCTATTGTATCGATATCTTTTGGCACGGCATACTGCTTACCATCCCAATTATATATTTCTACAATATCTTGAGGAAATTTACTTAAGTCAACTTTATCGCTGGATTTAATTCTATCTGTTAAGTCCAGTAGCATTTCATATTGACTATATTTTGCTATTTCATTGGAGTGCATCCAAAAGACATCTGGAAGTGAACCACCTGTAGCCCCTGCTTCAAGCATGGTCCAGTATTGATCCCATGGGGTAACTTGAATCTGAGCTTTAATTCCGGTTTCTGCAGTAAAATCATTAATAATCTGTGTTAATCCTGGTTCTTGGTTTGTATCCCAAATTGCCACTGTAAGTGTTTTTCCAGATGAAGCGCTGCTTTCTTTTGTGGTATCTTGAGTTGTAGTTCCTTGCTCTTGTGTCGATGTATTCTTGCTGCTTCCTCCACCGCATGCAGTCAATGAAAATACCATTGCCAAACTTAAGAGCCCCGCCATTAATTTTTTAAATACCATTTTTTCTCCTCCCTCTAATTTCATGATGGTTCTTTACGTCATTTTGACTATTTCCTCTGAAGTCAATTTTATTATACTATACAAAATTTACAAATAACATGGAGTAATGTTCTGTTTTTATGGAATAATGTTGTTTTTTTATGCAAATTGCCCACATAAAGCTATAAAATATGGCATAGTGTGGTCATTTTGTCTTTTTCACTGATCAGCTTCCAGTAACTGCTTCCGAAACTGTGATGGTGAAATCTTCTCCTCCTTCTGAAAGCTTTTACTGAACATGGAACTGTTATGAAAACCACAGGATAAAGCAATCTCAGTAATCGTATATTTTGTATTGCCGAGCATATCTTTGGCTGCCAGCAGCCGGTATCTGGTCAGATACTGCTTTGGGGACATCTTCTGATAGCGCATAAAGATTTTATATAAGTAAGTTCGCTCGATCCCTACATGTCGGGCGATATCACTTACATTAATGTTATAACTGTAATTATACCGAATATAAGATATGGCTTTATCCAGGTAACTTTTGTCATAATCTCTTTTTTGCTCGGATTTTTCTTTCTTAATTGAAGAAATAATTAAATAAAAATATCCCATGAGTTCTCTTTCATCATATCGGTTTAAAAAGGCCTCTGCAATTTTTCTCAAGTAAAGCGCCGAATCTTTAGATTCGTCGATCTGGCATATAAATTTGTCTTCTAATAACTGATATTCCTCTAAAATAGCATCTGCTTCTTCTCCATCAAATGCAATCCACACATATTCCCACGGGTCCTCCAGATCGGCTTCATAATATGTAACATCCTGGGGCCTAATCAAAAAGGCTTCTCCCTTATTAACTTTAAATTCTTTACCTTTCACCTGATAAATGCCTTTTCCCCTTAAAACAAAATGCATCAAATAATGAGGTCTTATGGCCGGTCCGAAGGAGTGTCCTGGTTTGCACTCTTCCATACCGCAATAATAGATACTTAAGTTTTTCTTATATCCCATAATTTCCCCTCTCCCCAACTATGCAACAAAACGACAATTATTTTGAAACAAATTTTATATCTTATACCCCCTGTACATTTTAAAATAAATCTATCTAAATCACAATCATTCAAGGAGGATTGCTATGGTAAAGATTACTTTTATGGGAGCCGGAAGTACTGTTTTTGCAAAGAATGTATTAGGTGACTGTATGTGTACACCATCACTTTGCGACGCTGAAATCGCACTCTACGATATTGATGAAAATCGTTTAAAGGATTCTGAAATCATTCTTTCTGCAATCAACAAAAACGTTAATCAGGGAAGGGCAAAAATAAAAACCTATCTCGGGGTTCAAAACCGTAAAGAGGCCCTAAGAGGTGCAACTTTTGTAGTCAATGCCATTCAAGTGGGTGGATATGATCCTTGCACCATTATTGATTTTGAAATTCCGAAAAAATATGGTTTAAGACAAACCATAGGAGATACTTTAGGCATTGGCGGCATTATGAGAGCCCTTCGCACGATCCCTGTGATGGAAGAATTTGCTCACGACATAGAAGAAGTATGTCCCGATGCATTGTTCTTAAACTATACCAATCCCATGGCAATGTTGACAGGATATATGCAGCGTTATACAAATGTCAAAACTATCGGATTGTGCCACAGTGTCCAGATATGTTCTGAAACATTATTAAAATCCCTTGGCATGGAAGATAAACTGGAAGGCCGAAAGGAATTAATCGCAGGTATCAATCATATGGGCTGGCTTCTTGAAATCAAAGACAAATACGGTAATGATCTTTATCCTGAAATCAAAAAACGCGCTGCTGCTAAGAATGCCACAGAAAAACATTCAGACATGGTGCGTTTTGAATACATAAAGCATCTGGGATATTACTGTACAGAATCCAGCGAACACAATGCTGAGTATAACCCATTTTATATAAAATCAAAATACCCTGAATTGATCGATGCTTATAATATTCCTTTGGATGAATATCCCAGAAGATGCATCGAACAGATTGAAAACTGGGAAAAAGACAAAGCAGCGATTTTGAATAATGGCCAAATCACCCATACTCGTTCTGTTGAATATGCTTCTTATATCATGGAATCAATCCTTACGAATAAACCTTATAAAATAGGCGGAAATGTATTAAATACAGGCCTTATTGATAATCTTCCTTCAGATGCCTGCGTAGAAGTACCTTGTCTTGTGGATGGCAGAGGAATAACCCCTTGTCATGTGGGAAGATTACCTGTACAGTTGGCAGCTATGAATATGACAAATATCAATGTTCAATTGCTCACCATAGAAGCTGCAGTAACCAAAGATCGCCAATACATTTATCAGGCAGCTATGTTAGATCCCCATACCTCTTCAGAGCTAAGCATTGACGATATCGTAAAAATGTGTGATGAATTAATTGAAGCTCACGGAGATTATATGAAACATTTTCACCTGAAATAAGCACTATTTGCATTCCCCCTTTTTCTTTTATATAATGAAAGTAACTATAAAAGGAATAGGGGGACTATTTTGTGAATAAGCAAACAACATATAAAAATGTGGTGGGTTTGCGTTGTTTAAGAAATATAAAGAAGCAAACCAATGATTTATACCTGGTGCACTGCGGTCAACAAAAATGTCCTCCTGGATATACTTATGACCATAAAATTCCCAACGAACACCACTTGCATTTTGTACTGGACGGAAAAGGGGTATTGATTGTTCATAATAAAGTCCATCATATTAAAAAAGATGATATATTCATTATCCCTAAAGGGGTTCCGATCCAATACTTTGCGGACAGTGAAGACCCATGGGAATATATCTGGGTAACCTTTGACGGTACAGTTGCATCCAATTATTTTTCCTATGCCGGGCTTTCAGACAGTAATCCTGTGATTACCTCTGCTATTCCCACCAAAGTATATTTGCCGCTGGTTCAAAAAATCCTGGATGCCAATGAACTGACCTACGCCAATGAAATCAAACGGGTTGGATATTTGTTTGAAATATTGGGGATTTTAATAGAAGCTCAAAGTGCCCTGAATCGTAATAAAAATCAATATGATTATTCCAGCGATGCTTATATTGATTATGCCATGCAGTATATCTCTTTAAATTATGACCATATTAAAGTCAGCGATATAGCAAAGTATATAGGCATTAACCGCTCTTATTTAACCCACATATTCAAAAAAAATCTCAATATTTCACCACAGAAATATTTACTCAACTACCGGCTGAAAAAGGCTGCAGAATTGATTCGTACAACCAATATGTCCATCCAGGACATCGCTGTAAAAGTTGGATATGAAAATCCTCTTACATTTTCCAAGATGTTTAAGCAGGTTTATGGTGTTTCACCTAAGCATTACAGATATCAAAATTCATAAGAAAGATTATTGTACAAGTAGTTTAGGCATATTTCACTCTTTCAGCCTTGATTCATTCGCCGCAAACTCTTATACAATCTATGATTGCAGAGTAAAGTATAGTTTTTAAATAATCATTATACTCAATTATGCAATAATACCAAATAATCATAACATATTTATTTAAAAATTTAAACCTTTGATTAAGAAAATATTATTGATCTCATAAAACTTCAAAAACCAAGAACTAGAACGAAATGAGATTAGATTAAACCATTAGTAAAATATAAAATGTAGGAAAGCTGTGCTTTCCTACATTTTATATACTCTGGCCTCATATGCCCTTAAAGTTGCTTTTTCTTCTGTTGTGTCAATACTGTCCGCATCATAGTTTGAAATTAAGATTTCTTTTTTGCTTCCTTTCATCGCTTCTGGTATTTCAAATTCTACATGTTTGTCTGTAAAGTTGCATACAATCAATAATTTTTCATCGCCCAGGGTTCTGACAAAAGCATAAATTTCTTCGCTGTCAGGCAATAAAAGCTCAAAATCTCCATAAACAATAATGTCATGCTCTTTTCTTAACTCAATAAGCCTTTTATAATAATTGAATACTGAATTTGGGTCATGGACCTGGGACTTAGCATTGATCCACTTATAATTTGGATTTACATTAATCCAGGGAGTGCCTGCAGTAAATCCGGCATTGGTGCTGTCATCCCACTGCATTGGTGTTCTTGCATTATCTCTGCTGACATGATGGATATAATCCATCACCAAATCTTTGTCCAAACCTTTCTTATTGATTAACTCATCATAAGCATTAAGAGTCTCAATATCTCTGTAATCTTCTATGGAGTCAAAACTTACATTGGTCATACCAAGTTCTTCTCCCTGATAGACATAAGGTGTTCCCTGATGCATATGAAGAAAGGTTGCCAACATCTTAGCAGATACTTCTCTATACTCTTCAGAGTCATTTCCAAAGCGTGAAACAGCCCTCGGCTGATCGTGATTACTCAGATACAAACTGTTCCAGGCCTTTCCGGCAAGACCCTTTTGCCATCGATTCATTACTTCTTTTAAATCTGTCAGTTTGAATCGTTTATTGCTCCATTTGCCGTGTTCTCCATGGGTTAAATCCATGTGTTCGAAATGGAAAACCATGTTTAATTCAGAGCGGTCATAGCCGGCATATTTTTTTGCTTCCTCTACAGTTACTCCGGCAGTTTCCCCAACAGTCATAATATCATATTTTGAAAGTACTCTTTTATTCATTTCCTGCAAATATTCATGAACATGCGGGCCATGAACACAATAAGGGAATGGATCTCCATAAAGTCCGTTTTTTACTTCGCCGTCAGGCATTTCAGGGGTCTTTGAAATCATACTGATTACATCCATTCTGAATCCGTCAATACCTTTATCCAGCCACCATGTCATCATATCAAATACTTCTTCACGAACTTTAGGATTATCCCAGTTCAGATCCGGCTGCTTTCTGGAGAACAAATGCAGGTAGTACATATCGGTATTTGCATCATATTCCCATGCTGACCCTCCAAATACAGAACCCCAGTTGTTCGGAGGACCTCCATCCGCTGATTTCTCTCTCCATATGTAATAGTCTCTGTAAGGATTATCTTTGGATTTTCTGCTTTCTATAAACCATTTATGTTCATCCGAAGTATGGTTGACAACTAAATCCATAACGATTTTAATACCTCTTTTATGGGCTTCTTCCAGTAAAGTATCAAAGTCTTCCAAAGTTCCGAACTCATCCATAATATCACGATAATCGCTAATATCATACCCATTATCATCATTAGGAGATTTATAGATCGGAGAAAGCCAGATCACATCTATGCCCAGCTCTTTTAAATAATCCAGCTTTTCTATAATACCTTTTAAATCACCTATGCCGTCTCCATTACTATCCTTAAAACTTCTGGGATAAATCTGATATACGACGCTTTCTTTCCACCACTTCTTATCCATTAAACTCACTCCTATTAATTGAAGTTTTTACACCATTATTAAATCACTGCTTATTTTTTCAGTGATTTTTATAGGTGTTTCGAAACACCTATGATGATAACTTGATATTATCACAACAAAAAATATATTTCAATAGTGATTATAATAATATTATTTGTTGATAAGCCTTAAAACATTTATATTTTTAAATGGTTTTTACGCTGTTTCTTATAACCAATCTCGTTGGCAGTTTAATATCATGAATTTCGATCTTTTTCCCTGCGATTAAATCTCTGATATACTGGATTGCAATGGTGGCTTTCTGTGTCACATCCTGGTGCATTGTAGTCAGCATAGGGCGGCATAAAGTTGCATAGACATTATCGTCAAATCCAACAACTGAAATATCCTCCGGAACATTTATGTTATGATCATTAAAATAGTAAATTGCATTGGCAGCGTAAAAATCAGAAGCAAAAAACAGAGCAGTATATTTTCCTATGACATTTTTAACAATTCCATCTAAAACTTTTGTTCTTTCCTCTTTGTTATGACCAATAAATATAAAATCTTCTTTTTGAAACTCAATACCTCTTTCTTTCAATGCAAGTTTGTACCCTGCCAATCGTTCTCCATCTACTCCAATCGGATTTCTTCTGTCTGCCAAAAAAGCAATTTTTCGATGTCCGTTATCCAATAGATACTTTGTCATTTCATAGCCGCCTTCTTTATCTTGAAGACCCACATTGGTATAAAGAAGATCATCTTCATGGAAGTAACAATCAATAAATACAATGGGTTTTTGGGTATTTTGCTTCATTTTTGCACAAGCATCTGCATCAAACCCCACCGCAATTAAACCCTCAACATTCCAGGCCAGTGCCATTTTTAAATTTTCTTCAACATTTCTTGCCATGTATAACATCATATAATAACCCTGAGTTCTGATTTCTCCTTCCAATGCACCTACCAATTCACTGAAAAAAGGATCTTGTACAGGGCTGCTAAGATCCTCTCTGCCGTAATTAATAAGAACGCCAATAATCTTGGAACCATTATTGGCTAACAATCTGGCTCCCATATTTGAAACGTAATTTGCTTCTTTAATCACTTTCTCTACTCTTTGCAGTGTTTCTACAGAAACCTTATTGGTTCTTCCATGCAGTACATTCGACACCGTTGTAGGAGACACCCCTGCTCTTTGTGCCAATTCCTTGATCGTAACCATAATTAAATGTCCTCCTTCAAAACTTATCACTCTAGAGTTATTATATTGAATAAACTCTTTCAAAACAATGGAATGAATGCTTAAAAGATTCATATAACACAAAAAGAGTTTCACAAACACATCTCTTGCACCGAGCGTGGTCGGCAAAGTGGACCAAATACAACGCATACGGCTGCGCATCCCGCGGAGGACTTTTTATTGTATAAGAAATTCAAAAGAATTCTTATACAATAAAAAAGCAGGGTATCATCTCCCCACTCTTTTATTGATTTTTTGTACAATATCAGGATATAGCATTCGATATTTTTAATCTTAAGCATTAACTCTTATAATCTTTCTAACGGTTAACAGACCTGGCCATGCGTCTGTAAGTATGTCTTTTCCCCTTAATAACAATGGAATATGTCATAATATTTTCCGGCGTTGCAATTCCCGGAGACATACCACAGTCACCAATATGATGCATATCCGTTCCTGTCATTTTACTGTATAATGCTATGGACTTAATGGTATCGGGGTCTGCACCCTCCTGTGATGTACCTATGGTTGTCATGGCCATACAATGATGCTCATGGGCAAAATCAACTAAACTCTTTACGTATTCTACCGTCATTCCCGGAACTGTGCCCGGCGCTGGTAAAAGCAATATATCCGTCCCCGCCTTAATAAATTGAAGGACCGTTTCCTGATCAATAATCCCTTTTCCGCTTTCATTTCTGCTGCCTGCAGCATGCATTTTCCCTGCAGCTATAATTATTTTATCACCCGCAACACTGGAAATTTCATTAATCTTCTTTACGATCGCTTCATTGGTCACACCTGTTTTGGGGTTACCAGTGAGCACTACCATATCCACTCCCTGTTCAATAGCTTTTTGAACATTTTCGGCAGAAGCCATCCTTCCTTTTGAAAGATTGACTCTTTCATCAATCACCACAGCATTTTCATCCACAGGTTCCAGATTGATCCCTACCATTCTCCCTGTAAGACGCTTGATTTCTTTGATCACCGATTCTCCCTTTTCTGTTGGAAGCCCCAAAACCATAGGATTGTCCACATCATAAAAATTCAAAAGAATAATATCTGCGCCAAAAGCACACGCTACTTCAACGTTACTGACGTCATAAAGAATCGGTGGAAATACCCCAATAATTTCACTAACAAGAGTTCTTCCTTCTGCTGCCTTGATGCTTAAAAGCTTTTCTTCTTTAGTCATGGAAGCTAAGTCGGAAGCATTTAAGTCTAAAATTCGTTTCAAAACCTTCTCCTCCTTTACTGAAAAAACAGTCCAAAATGAGGAACGCTGTTTTGCGTTCCTCATTTATTCTATCGTCTCATTCATTGTGATTTCTTTAAAAATCCTACAACGAAAGCAGTTACAACAGTTCCTGCTGCAAGAGCTATAACGTAGCCCAAAATATTAGTTACTGCAAATGTAACGAATATTCCACCATGGGGTACTGACAAAGTACAACCTAACAGCATAGATAATGCACCAGTTACAGCTGAACCCAGCATAATGGATGGAATAACTCTAATCGGATCTGCTGCTGCAAATGGAATTGCCCCTTCTGTAATGAAACTGATTCCAAGTACCCATGCAGCTTTTCCTGCCTCTTTTTCTGCCGGAGTAAATTTGTCTTTAAATAATACAGTTGCCAAAGCCAAACCTAAAGGAGGCACCATACCCGCTGCCATGACTGCTGCCATAACCATAGAGCCTGTACCTGCTGCAGCTGTTAAAGTTCCGGTTGCAAATGCATATGCCGCTTTATTGACCGGTCCTCCCATATCAAACGCCATCATTAAGCCTAAAATGATTCCTAAAACAACTGCATTAGCACCCTGCATATTTGCCAAAAAGTTATTCATTGCCGTATTTATGGCTGCTACAGGAGTTCCTACTATATAAAATAATATAAGGCCTGTGGATATAACTCCCAATACCGGAATAACAAGTACAGGCATGATTCCTTGCAAAGTCTTTGGCAATCTAATGTATTTTTTAATAGCTACAACGATATAGCCTGCAAGAAAACCTGCAATAATTCCGCCTAGAAATCCTGCGCCCATTGTATTGGCGATCATTCCTCCAACCATACCTGGAGCTAAGCCCGGTCTGTCAGCAATAGAATAAGCGATATATCCAGCCAATATCGGGACCATTAATGCAAAGGCACTGCCACCACCAATTGCATTCAAGTAAGCCGGCAAAGTTCCTGCATTGCTTGCTGCATCATATCCAAAAATAAAGCTGATTGCGATAGCGATTCCTCCGGCTACTACAAAGGGGATCATAAAGGAAACTCCATTCATCAAATGCTTATATGCACCTTTTCTTTCCTGAGCTCTTTGAGCTTTGATTTTCTCTACTTCATCAAATGCATCTCTGCTCTTTCCATACACTGGTGCCTTTAGAGATTTTTCAATCAAGCCAGCTGGATCTTTTATAGCATCTCCTACAGAAACTTGTAAAACTTTTTTACCGGCAAAGCGATCCATAGGAACATCTGTGTCTGCTGCTACGATAATGGCGTCTGCTTGTTTGATTTCATCGTCCGTTAATTCGTTTTCAACGCCTACTGATCCTCTGGTTTCAACTTTTGCTTCATAACCTTTAGCCTTTGCCGCATCCATAATGGCTTCTGCTGCCATATAGGTATGGGCAATTCCTGTTGGACATGATGTAACTGCCAAAATCTTCATATTCTCAACCCCCATATTAAATTTTTATATATATGAGGCAGTTGCCCCAAATATATTCCTGTGGCATCTTTCAAACTTTTATATATTATGTTTTTAGACCTCTCCCAAAACATTCAGAATGTCCTCCGGGGTTTTTGCATTGTTTAAAGAATCCCTGAATTCCTGCTTCATAAGCTTTCTTGAAATATTAGCCAGTATTTTTAGATGTTCTGTTCCAGCCTGACTTTCCGGAACACCTATAAGAAAAACCATATTGACAGGTTTTCCATCAGGAGCCCCCCATTCAATATTATTAACTCTTGCAAAGGCCAATAAAGGCTCCTTAACCGCATCCGTTTTTCCATGGGGTATGGCAACGCCAAAACCAACTGCCGTACTGTATTCTTCCTCCCTTCTTAATACAGCTTTAACATAGTCCTCAATATTCACCACTCTGCCTTCATCAGCAGCCATTTGAGCCATCTTTCGGATAGTTTCTTCTTTTGTACGAGAATCAAGATGAAGCGTAATCAGATTTTTATTAATTAACATTGTTTTCCTCCTCTTCCTGTGCCTTACTTTAGAAATTCATTTAAATCATCGTCTAATTTTTTTAAAGTTTTTTCTATTTCAGCGCCTCCATTGATAATCTGATAAATTGCTTTATCTGCCATATCCATTGCCTTCTCGTATTTATGAAAACGAGGCGTCACAATAGAATGCTCAATCACCTCACCCAGAACTCTGGTATCCACCGCAAGCTCTTCATCAGGATTGTACCTTCTCAATTCCTCATCGGCATCCTTTGACTCTGTTACTTCCCTAAGGACAGGTACGCCCTGGGAATATTTGAATACATTCCTTTGACTTTGAGGATGGCAGACCATAAACTTCAAAAATTCCCATGCTTCTTTTTCATGTTTTGATCTTGAACTAATGCCTATTAAAAAACTGTGAAGCTCCGAAGCATTGTTTCCATTGGGCCCTTTGGGAAGTTTGACACATTCCCATTCAAAATCGTCATATCTGATAATTCGGTAAGGATAAGATTTATAAACTCTGTACCAGGAAAATGGAAAAGGACGAAAAGCAACATTCCCTTTATCAAAATCATCAATCGTAACTTTCATATTCTGGTTTAAGTCATTAATTTTCTTAACAAATTGAATGGCTTCCAATACCTCCGGCTGCGTAAATAAGGCTTTTTTCCCGTCGGTAGTAAACAATTGCTGTCCATTGGTATAAACACCATCTTCCCAGGTAAAATCTACCGCCCCAAATTGATCGATTTTTCCATCACCATCCGTATCTTTTGTTACTTTTTTACATATTTCATAAAAATCATTCCAGGTCCAATCATTCTTAGGCATTTCTATATTCTCTTTTTCCAGAAGGGTTTTATTCACAAACATTAATGTAGGTTCCACTTCTCTGGGCAAAGCATACTGAATTCCGTCAAGTTGTCCTGATCGGACAGCATTTTCATACATTCTGCTGATATCAAAATCTTTGTCCTTACTTATTAAAGGGCCTAAATCTTTCATAATGCCGATGGATGCAAAAGTATTAAAATCTCCTTCCTGAACCACAAATACATCGGGTTCTTTACCTTCTATTATTTTTCCCGATAACCATTCAGGGTAATCATTTTTTAAAATTCCTACCCTGCTGTATTTTACTTTTATTCCGGGATGTAGTTTTTGAAATTCTTCTATTGCCTCATCTACAATTTGGTAGCTGTTTATGTTGGTATTTGGAACATCATATGCATTTCCCGAAAATATCCCAAACTCCAGAACTATTTCTTGATTTTTCTTATAATTTCCAATTGAGCCTATAATTATTAGTACGGCTATAATCAAAGCAATTTTTACTGATATCTTTTTAGCTTTCTGCAAAGTAATCACCTTAAGTCTTTTATTGATGATTTTATATTGTTTAAATTTCAAACTATTTTTAAATATTTGATTGTTTCTTCCAAGGCTTCTGCCTGTTTGGTCAGAGTATTAGAATTCAGCACCATTTCCCGTAAGCTTTCACTCTGTTCCTGGGTTGATGCTGCTACTTCTTCACTGCTGGCCGCAACCAATTCTGCTATATGGGTAATTTCTTTGCTGGCTTTACTAAGCTTATCTACATTCTGCAGCAAATCGTCAATACTCTTTGAAATTTCTTTAACTTCTTTGTAGACCGTTTCATTGGAGGCTTCAATATTTTTAAAGCTGTCATCTGCATCTTTTATAAAGCATACAGCATTTGATACTTCTTTCATTCCTTCTGCAATAGTCTCTGAAATGCTCATGGTTTCGGACCGAATTCCACTAATTGCATAGATTACTCCTTTGGTTACCTTTTCAGTTTCTTCTGCAAGTTTTTTTACCTCACTGGCTACTACAGAAAACCCTTTCCCTGCTTCTCCAGCTCTTACCGCTTCTATAGAGGCATTTAAAGCTAATAAATTCGTCTGTTCAGCAATTTGCCCAATGGATTGGATACTCGTTTCTATTTCACAGGATTTTTTATTAAGCCCATCCATTTGCAACGCTATTCTTTTCATTACAACATTAATGCCATCAATTTTTTGAATAAAATTATGTATGGAGGCCATCCCTTCTTGAGTTAGCACATTGGAGCAATCAGATAATTTAATAATCTGTTGAGACCTTGCGGCAATTTTTAGAAGTTCTTTATGGACAGATTCTGCTATCTTTGTAGAGATATTTGCATGTATAACTTGATCTTCTGCCCCTTTGGCAGTTTCCTCTGTTGCTTCTGCAATTTGCCTGCTTCCATTGGCAAATTGCTCTATGCTCTTGTTTAACTGTTCTGCAAGTACCGCAAGATTAGAGCAAGCTTCATGAACTCTCATACCGATATTTTTTATATTGTTTTTCATCTGATTAAAAGAATCTGCCAGTATCTTTAACTCATCATCAGAATCAATTATAATATCGTCTCCTGTCAAATCTCCTGTGCCAATAGTTATAGCCCCTTTAGTCAGCTTCTTAAAAGATTGGGTGATTTTATTGGATAAATAAATAGAATATATAACAGAAATGGATATAGCCCCTATAATAATGCTCGTGAATATTATAATCATCATTTGAAACTTTTTATTAATGTGTTCCATAATATATTCACTATAGGTTAATTGGCTGTTGATGAGATTATCCACTTGGTTATTTATAAATTCTGCCGTTTTCTTAATCTCATCATACTTTGCACTTACTTCTGCCATTGACATCTGTTTGTTTTCTGCAATTGCTTTTATATGACCAAAATAAGTGCCAATCAATCCCTCTATGCCTTCTAAATATTTTCTGCTTTCTTTATTTTCTTCAGTGATACTTTGGCTTAAAAATTTCAGGTCTCTTTCTAAAATTTCATGTACTTCTTTTGAATTTTCATATATATTTTCTCTCTCTATCGCCAGCTGTCTTACTAAAGTGGGGATATGTTCATTAATGACATTTTCTATATGATTTGTTATCAAAATTGTCTGACAAACTTCATTATAAGCCCTATTATTTTGAATAGATACTATAAGCGAAATTATAATTGCAAATAGCAATGGAAGAATAGCTACTATTAATCCTAACTTTATCTTTCTTCCTATGGAACGAATATCAAACACTTTCATTGCTCTCTCCCCGTCTTTAGCAATTATTTATTGATGTGATTATTTATGAATTCCTCAATTTCTTTCAATTCAGGAATGGCAGGGATTGCTCCTCTTTTTGTTGTTATGAAGGCTCCCACTGCATTGGCGAATTTCAGCATTTTTTCAAATTCCATTCCTTCTATATCGCAGAAATCTTTTCCGCTGGCCAATATTTGATACAATAAGCCTCCTAAAAATCCATCTCCGGCTCCGGTTGTATCCACCGCTTTAACTTTATAGGAAGGTATATAGGCTTCATAACCGGATTTTCTAAAATAACTTCCTCTCTCTCCTAATGTCACAACAATAAGAGGTATGCTATACTTTTTTTCCAAATATCCTGCAGCCTCTTCTATTGCAGTCATACCCGTTAAAAGCTGCAGCTCTTCTTCCGATACTTTTAAAACGTCAGCATACGCCAGTCCCTTTTCCATGTATTTCTTAGCTTCATCGGCCGTTTTCCAAAGCAAAGGTCTGTAATTGGGATCATATGATATAAGGACCTTTTTTTCTTTAGCATATTCTACTGCTTTTAACGTAGCATTTCTGGAAAGTTCATGTGTCATTGAAACAGAGCCAAAATGAAACACTCTTGCATTTTCAATAATGCTAAAATTTATCTCCTCTTCCCTAAGCAACATATCTGCTCCTGGATTACGGTAAAAACTAAACTTTCTATCTCCATTCTCATCTAAGTGCACGAAAGCCAATGTCGTATTCGCTTCATCGCTAAATATAAGATTTTTAGTTCCAACTCGAATGTTTTCCAGTACACCCTTTAAAAAGTATCCGAATTGGTCTTTACCTACTTTTCCGATAAATTCAGTTTTCATATTGAGTTTAGCCAGAACACCCAATACATTCGCCGGTGCACCTCCAGGATTTTGCTCGAATAAAAAACATTTGTCTGAAGATAATCCTGCAGGAGTAAAATCGATTAATAACTCTCCAAGTGCCACAACGTCATACATTTTTTTCACTCCATCAAATGAAATTAATAAGAAGAAACAAAATTGATTGAATATTACCAAAAGTATAATTTTTATTAATTATACTATAAAATATCAGCCTGTTCAATAACTTTATTAGTAAAATATACCTAATATTTTACTTTATTTCTTTTCTCTTTTTAACAGAATCAACGTATACAGCAGTTAATATAACCGCTCCTTTTATAATAGATTGCCAAAAAGATGAAACATTTAAGATATTAAGCCCATTATTTAATACCCCTATAATCAGTGCTCCGATCATGGTTCCACCAATGGTACCAATTCCACCGGACATGCTGGTTCCACCCAGTACAGAGGCTGCGATGGCATCCATCTCAAAGCCCTGACCTACTGTCGGCTGTCCTGAATACATTCTGGCACATAATACAATTCCTGCAAAAGCCGATGAGAATCCAAGAAGAGTGAATACGCCTATTTGGACTTTCTGAATATCTATCCCCGAGAATTTTGCAGCATCCACATTACCTCCTACAGCGTATACATGTCTGCCGAATTTTGTTTTATTTAATAAAATCGTTGTAAATACAAAAAAAGCAGCCATATAGATAATGGGTAAAGGTATAGGGCCTAAATAGCCGTTACCTATGAAATTAAAACTTTCTTCAATGGTACGGACAGGCATTCCGTCTGTATACACATAAGCTGCCCCTCTGGCCATAAGCATTGTACATAATGTTACAATAAATGCCGGAAGTCCAGTCTTTGCAATAATGACTCCATTTAGTAATCCAATCAGTGTCCCTAAAGTTAACCCAATTAAAACAGCGATCGGCGTAGGTATTCCCGATAATGTAATCAATCCTGCTGATAATGTTCCTGATAATGCCAATACCGAACCGACAGATAAATCAATTCCACAGATAATAATTGCAAATGTCATCCCAAAAGCTAATATGGCATTGGTTGAAATTTGTCTTAATACATTTAAAATATTACTGGCTGTTAAAAATACTGGCGACAATATACTCAATGCAATACACATTGTAATAAACCCAATCAATATGCCTCCATATCTTTTAACATAGCCCATAATACCCTGTTGAAGTTTATCGAGAATCTTATTATTTAAGTTATGATTCCCAATTGCTGCATCTGTTTTAGCCGACATTTTTCATCCCTCCTGTAGCATAATGCATAATGCACTCTTGATTTAACTGTTCCCTCCTTAATTCTCCTGTTATGTTTCCTTGGTACATAACCAAAACCCTGTCACTCATGTTAATGACTTCCGGTAATTCAGAAGAAATCATAATAATTCCAACCCCTTGTTTTGCCAACATGCTCATAATCCCATAAATCTCTGCTTTCGCTCCTACGTCAACACCTCTTGTTGGTTCATCCAGAATCAATACTTTAGGGTTGGTCGCCAGCCATTTAGCAATAACCACTTTTTGCTGATTGCCACCGCTTAAGTTTTTGGCAGCTTGATTCATAGAGGGAGTTTTTATAGATAGTTTTGAAATAAAGTCTTGAGCAATTTCTTCTTCTAATGCTTTATTCACCCGTGGTCCTTTAATGAATTTGCTTAATACCGGAAGTGTAACATTATATCCTATACTCCTAATTAATACTAAACCTTGTTTCTTTCTGTCCTCCGGTACCAGACCAATCCCATTGTTCATCGCATCTAACGGACAATTTATTTTAACTTCCTTCCCTTCAATCATAATGGTACCTGAATCATATTTATCTATCCCAAAGATTGCTCTGGCTAATTCTGTTCTTCCCGCTCCTACAAGGCCGGAAATGCCTAAAATCTCCCCTTTACGAAGGGAAAAACTGATATTATTTAAAACGCCTTTTCTATTAAGATTTCTGACCTCAAGAACAATCTCTCCTATTTCATGGTCTGATTTTACATATAAATCTTTTAATTCACGGCCTACCATCATGGTAATAAGCTCATCTCTTGAGGTTTCTTTCGTTATTTTGGTGCCGATATACTGCCCATCTCTCATGACAGTAATTCTATCAGTAATTCTAAAGAGTTCTTCCATTCTGTGAGAGATATAAATAATCGAAATGCCTTTTTTCTTTAACTCCTCAATGGTTTTAAACAACATTTCTACTTCTTTTTTAGAAAGGGATGCTGTCGGTTCATCCATCACAAGAATATTTGCCCCCACAGAAAGTGCTTTTACAATTTCTATCATTTGCTGCTTTGCTACACTTAAAGTGCCAACAATCTCTGTAGGCTCAATACTTAATCCTAGAGAATCCATTAAATTACGAGCTTTTTTATTCATCTCAGAGAAGTTTACAAATCCTAACCCTTTTTTAATCTCTTCTCTTCCTAAAAAGATATTTTCTGCTACAGTCATATTAGGCGCCAGACACAACTCCTGATGAATAATGCTGATTCCATTGGCGTGAGCACTGTGAACACCTGTTATTTCTACTTTTCTTCCCTTTATATAAATATCTCCTTCATCTGCCTGATAGATGCCGCCTAAAATTTTCATCAACGTGGACTTCCCAGCTCCATTTTCTCCAAGCAATGCATGAACTTCACCCTGTTTCAATTCTAATTTGGCATCTTTTAGTGCATATACTCCCGGAAATCGTTTATGAATATTTCTCATGCTTAAAATGACTTCGTCCATTTCACCCCTCCTCTTAGAAATGCTTGTGGACTTACCCACAGTAAATCCACAAGCATTTTTCATACATCCTGATTAGAAACCGTTATTTCCATCTGTATCTACATTTTCCTTCGTTAATAGTTTTACAGGCACCTTAATTTCGTGGTCTACCGTTTCTCCATTGAGGTGTTTGTATGCTGCTTCTACTGCTATCCTTCCTATTTCTGAAGGATATTGTGCAGCTGTTGCAGTCAATTTTCCTTCTTTAACCATCTTCTTTCCATCTTCTGAGCCGTCTACTCCATAGATTGCTTTTACATCATCTAATTTTCCAGCCGCTTCTAAAGCTGCAATGGCTCCCAAGGCCGTTGGATCATTCAACGCCATAACCACTGTAATGTCCGGATTTGCCTGAATGATGTTTTCCATGACAGGCATTGCTTGTTCTAATTGTCCCTCCGAAGATTGTTGTGCTACAATTTTAAGTCCCGGATATTGCTTAATCGTTTCAATAAAGCTGTCTGTTCTCTCTATAGCAGATTTTGCTGTTGGATGCTCCAGAATAACCACATTACCTTCTGTAATCCCTAAGGTTTCTGTTAAGTGTTTAGCAGCCAATACTCCTGCTTCCCAGTTATTCGATGCTACTGTTGTGACTACCAAATCATCATCAAATACGGGGGCATCCACTACGAATACAGGCACACCTGCCTTATTGGCTGCTTCTAATGCTGGCTTAATTCCTTTCCAGTCAACAGGGTTTAAGAAGATTCCATCAACACCTTGTGCAATCAAATCTTCTACTCCTGCTATTTGTTTGTTAAGATCTAACTGTGGGTCAAGGGTGATTAATTTATCTCCGTTGGCTTCAATAGCTTGTTTTAATCCTTCGTTTAAAGTTACAAAGAATGGATTGTTTAAGGTCATAAATGTTGCACCAAATCTTCTTTGCTTGTTTTCATCTTTTGACGCTTTGGATGCCTCAATTTCAGCAGATGTAGATTCAGGCTCACTGACTGTCGACTTTTGATTGCTTGTACCACACCCTGCAAACAAGGAAAATGCCATGGTAAGCACCATTAGAATTGGGAAAACTCTCTTTTTCATCAAAACCCCTCCTAAAAGTTAAAATTGAATTTTATATGTGCAAATTATACAGCTAAATGCAAAATACATCATGTGTATTATGTCATTTAATTATAATTACATTTGTCATCATCTAAATTACATTTGTGTATTTTCACAATATCTGTTTGTCTGCTTTCTAAAATATGTACAAGTTTCTTACAGCATTTTTGATTTAATATAAAATAAAACCCTTAAATATATGAACTATATTTAAGGGTCCTGTTCAATCACTATCTATGTTATTTCCCATGGTAATTCCACTCTGCACTGCCAAAATAGCAATTTGAGTCCTGTCTCTTAAATTTAATTTACTTAATATATTGCTGATATAATTTCTCACTGTTCCTTCGCTGAAATTAAGCTCTTTTGTAATCTCCTTATTTGAAAGCCCCATCCCAATAAGTTTCATAATTTTAAGTTCGTTTTTATTTAAAGACGAAAGTGCATCATTTTGGATTTTACTTGTATAATCCGCTTCAGCCATTTGAGAAAAAAACTTGCATACTTTAGTAGCCACTGAAGGATTAATTAATGAGCCGCCATTCATTACAATCCGAATGGATTCAACCAATTCATTTAATGATATCCCTTTTAAGAGATATCCACTGGCCCCATTTTTTAGTGCATCAAAAACATATTCATCATCATCAAAAGTAGTCAATATAATGATTTTAATGTCTGGATTCATTTTCTTAATAACCTTGGTTGCCTCTACTCCATCCATCTCTGGCATCCTTATATCCATTAATATGACATCCGGCTTCTTATCCTTTGCCAGCTCCACTGCTTCCTTGCCGGTTGCTGCCAGACCTACAATTTTCATATCTTCTTTATTGGAAATCACAAATTCCAGACTTTGACGAATCAATTCCTGATCTTCTGCTATCATCACTTTGATCATACACTTTCCCCCATTATTCCAACTGAACTTCCAACTATACAGCTCTATTCCTGACAGGAATATCCACTATAACCTGAAAGCCCTTGCCTTCCTCACTTCTAAACCTTGCATTGCCTTGAAGCATAAGGACTCTTTCTGTAATGTGTTTTAGTCCAAATCCCTGATGGATATTACTGCAGCCAACTCCATCATCTATAACCTTTATTTCAACTTTATCTGTATCAAATCTAAGAGATATGTTTATATTTTTGGCCTGGCCATGACGAACCGCATTGGTAATGCTTTCTTGCACCACTCTATATACGGCTTCTTCCTCATCACCACTGAGTCGGATTTCCTCTCCGCTGATTTGAGCTTCTACCTTGGTACTGGTACATTCATTAATATTGTCAGCCAATTTTTGTATTGCTGAAACTAAGGAATATCTTTCAAGAGCATCGGGTCTAAGCTGCTTTACTGATTTTCTTACATCCAATAATCCCTGCCTCGCCAGATCTGCAATCTTTGTCAGTTGATGTTTGGTTCTTGCGCTATCAATATCAATCAATTCCAAGCATGCATCCAATCCGGTAGAAATACTCGTTAAAGTATGTCCAATAATATCATGAATTTCTCTGGCAAGCCTGTTTCTCTCTTTTATCTTCGCCATCTCTTCGGACTTCTTTGCATAATCCTCCAATTGAATGTTAACAACTCTGAGTTCTTCAGTAGTTCTGACTAATTTATTATACAACTCTCTAATTTTTTCATTCTCGTCAATTTGTTTTTGCACAGTAAAAATCATGAATATAATGAAAAGCATTTGATTAGCAGAAAAGAGAATACTTTTTATGCCTTGCAAATACAATCTTTGGGCAGGATTAAAATATTGGATGTATTCATTAATAGAGACCATATTAAACTTTACAGATAAAATGTCATAATCGAAAATGCTGTATAGAGCCAAGGTAAATGCAATAAAAAGAGATCTGCTTTTCTTACTGTCAATATAAACAATGATATTCGTAAGAGGTAAAAGCAAAAGACCTTTATGCCCCATATTTAATAAATAAATGATAACAATACATATGAAAAGGTCAAATATACACCATAGAATTTGCATTGTGCTGCTTTCTTTAAGCAATCGTTCCCTAAGTTCAATACTCAGTAGAAATATAAGTAATAGTAGGATAGAATAGGCAGGGACTTTCCAAGGAATAACAGGAATATACTGAATGCTCTCCAAAAAATCTCTAGCATGAAAATCCCATATAATCAGTTTGGTACTGCGGTAAATGATTCCTGCTAAAAAAATTACGGTTATAAAATTCACAAGAAATAACATAATCCTTATAATGCCTATATTCCTATGTGCTACCATACTTTTCTCCTACTATTATGAAATATTGCTAAGACCATAATAATATTCCAATAGACACTTGTCAATAAATTATAACTCTACGAACTCTTATCAAGTTACATTGACTTTTATTATCATTTGTAATATACTGTCGATGGACATTTTATTAACAATTACTGAAAATAATTATCATTTTAAACAAGGAGGATTTTCATGCTTCTGTCAGATGCAAGCCCTGGCCAAATGATCGAAATTATATCTATCCCTGACCCTTCTATCAGAGCCCAGGCTATTCGTTTTGGTATTTATGAAGGTGCTCAGGTTAAATGTTCTTATGTGATTCATTCAGGTCCAGTTATTCTACAAAATCGTATGCAAGAAATTGCCATTGGTCATAGATTAGCTGAAAAAATTCAAATCAAAGCTGTTTCATAGCTTATGGGAGGTACCATAATGAGTTCGTGTCATACTAATACCGAAGTTGATCTTAAAAATCATAAGGATAAAACTAAGCTTGTTTTAGCTGGAAATCCTAATGTCGGTAAATCGGTATTTTTTAACGCTTTAACAGGGATGTATGTGGATGTATCCAATTTCCCCGGTACAACTGTAGATATCAGTCAAGGCGTGTATAAAAATTATGTTGTTCTGGATACCCCGGGAGTATATGGGGTTTCATCTTTTAATGATGAAGAAAGAGTTGCAAGAGATGTGATTCTTAATGGAGATATTATTTTAAACGTTGTGGATGCTGTCCATATGGACCGGGATTTGTTTCTTACCCAGCAGCTTATCGATATGGGCAAAAGAGTAATCGTTGCCCTGAATATGATGGATGATGTAGAGCGTAACGGACTGCAAATAGATGTTAAAAAGCTGTCAGAATTACTTGGCGTTCCTGTGATTCCAACAATCGCAGTCAGCAAACAGGGAATGGAAAAACTTAAAAGTAAGCTCGAAACAGCCTCTACAGGTAATACCATAAGCGGCATTAAAAATCTTATGCAATCTGTGATACCAAAAGTATCCAATCCTGCTGAAGCTCTTCTTGTGTTGGAAGAAGATGAAAATGTCATAGAAAGAAACCATATAGATGAAAAATATCCTTTTAGAGAAAAAATCTATCTTCAAAGACGTAAAAGGGTTAATGAAATTGTGAATTCTGTGGTGACCGAAACTTCAAAAGGTGCTTCCTTTAAGACACGTTTAAGTCAATGGATGCTAAAGCCCCTTACAGGAATTCCTATATTGCTTTTGACCCTTTTTATTATGTATCAATTTCTTGGGGTATTAATTGCCCAAATAGTTGTAGGCTTTACAGAAGAAGTGGTTATGGGCACTTACTATAATAACTTCATTATGAATGTATTTAGTCCTTTGGTAAAGGGCTATGACTTTTTAGAAAAGTTTTTAATTGGTGAATTTGGTGTATTAACCATGGTTCCTGTTTATATCGTTGGGCTTTTGCTTCCTCTGGTTATCGGTTTTTATTTTCTTTTATCCATATTAGAAGACTCAGGATATCTTCCACGTATTGCAGCATTGATGGACAGGGTCCTGACCAAATTAGGATTAAATGGTCGGGCGATTATTCCTATTATTCTGGGCTTTGGTTGTGTAACGATGGCAACAATTACAACCAGGATTCTAGGCTCAAAACGAGAACGCTTTATTGCTACAATGCTCCTTGGACTTGCTATTCCCTGTTCTGCTCAATTGGGCGTTATTGCAGGTATGATCAGCGCCATAGGACCGGTGTATTTCCTGATTTATTTAGCAACCATTATGATTGTTTTCATACTTGCCGGAACTCTTTTAAATCTCGTGGTGCCTGGGGAATCTACGGACCTTTTAATTGATATTCCACCCCTTAGAATGCCACGAATTAAAAATGTTTTATCAAAAACTTATTCTAAATCTGTAGCATTTTTAAAAGAAGCTTCTCCCTTATTTGTCATTGGAGCGGTGCTCATAACCTTCATGGATTACTTTGGAATTCTTCTTGCTATTCAAAATGCTGTCGCACCTTTAACTGAAGGTTTCTTAAAACTTCCTAAAGAAGTTGCAAATGCTTTTATTATGGGGATTGTAAGACGGGATTTTGGAGCTGCAGGTCTTTTTAAGCTGGCTGAGGAAGGCCTGCTTAGTACTGTACAGATTTTAATTTCTCTTGTGGTCATTACTTTGTTCGTACCATGTATCGCTGCTATCCTGGTTATATTTAAAGAACGCAGCTTAAAAGAAGCCCTGATCATTTGGTTTGGCAGTATGTTGATCGCATTTTTGGTAGGAGGACTATTAGCATTTGTATTGGTATAAAAAGACTATATATTTAAAATTCAGAAGGTGATTGAATGAAATGCCCCACTTGCGGCAATGAAGTCGATGTAAAATTAACCCCTAGATGTCCCAGGTGCAATACCATCGTTGCTTATCCGTACAAAAAATGCGAAGAATGTAAGGGTTGTTCTTTTTTCAAAAAATGTTCCTCAGACACAAAGAAAAAGTAGGGTCTTTACCCTACTTTTTTAAATTGGATTTATAAGATTTTAATTTATTATAATGTCCTTCTTCTTCAGCAATTAATTTCTTCAAAATCTCGTCAGCTGGAGATTTTACATGGTCCAATAAACTTTTATAATATTCAATCGTAATTTTTTCTGTTTCCATTCCTGTATCAATGGCTTCTTCCAAAGAATCCGGAACAGAGGCTCTTTTCTCAAATCCCTTTGCTTTTGCATAATTGCGAAAGAATAAATCCACACTTTCTTCAAAGAGATAATCGTCTTCTTCTTTATCAAAATCTTCATACCATTTTGTAAAAATCTTTTTATGTCTTTTTTCATCTTCAGCCAGAGAAAGCAACCCTTCCTTAACTTCCCCTTTAGTTTTTTGTGCTAAGGCTTCATAGAATTGGACGCCTTCTTCTTCCATGCTGATCGCTAGTTTTAAAATTTCCTTAGAATTATATGTGTTTTGCCCCATAATATCACTCCGTCTTTGATTTATTAAATTAAAAAATAAGTAGGGGGTTACCCTACTCATTCTTATTGTTCTTCAAATTCATCCTTGCCTACACCGCATACAGGACAAACCCAGTCTTCAGGAAGATCTTCGAAAGCTGTTCCTGGTTGAACTCCGTTATCTGGGTCACCTTCTTCAGGATCATAAACATATCCACATACTAAACAAACCCATTTACTCATACGCATACCTCTTTTCTATGATAGTATTTATGTATATAGCACAGATTTCTAGAATCCAAAATCTATGCTATATTAAATATGCCTATCTCTTATGCATAATATACCACCATTATATTCCTCTTGTCAAATAATATTTATTAACTAATAATATTATTTAGAATTTGTCTTTTTTTCAGGTATGCCGTTGTAAATGAAGCCATTTTTGCTGTCTACGGTTATTAAAGTACCACTTCTGATTAAGGTTACTGCATTTTTGGCACCTATAATAACAGGAATATCTAATGCTCTTGCCACGATCGCTGCGTGACTGTTCTCTCCTTCTTCTCCATCTTCTACAACAATTGCAGAAGCTTTTTTCATATATGGGAGAAAATCATTGTTTGTTCTATGAGTAATTAATATATCTCCTTTTTTGAAATACTTTTCGGCTTCTTCAACAACTTTAATCACACTTGCTGTGCCTGAAACAACCTTGCTTCCAATTCCTTCTCCTTTTGCCAATACATTTCCTACAATATGAACCTTCAGAATGTTCGTTGTACCAGATATGCCAACAGGTACACCGGCTGTAATAACGATAATGTCTCCAGTTTTTGCAACCCCAATTTCTACAGATTTATCTACTGCCAAATTAAAAAGTTCATCTGTTGTAGATTTTAATTCAGTTTTAACCGGTATACAGCCCCAAACCAAATTAAGCTGCCTCCAGGTTTGCTCTTCAACCGTACAACCCAGAACAGGCGCTGAAGGTCTGAACTTAGATACCATTCTTGCGGTATCTCCTGACTTTGTAACCGTTACAATACAAGCGGCATTTAAATCTGCTGCTGTAGTACAGGTTGCGTGGCTTATGGCATTCGTAATGTCGGTCTTAATGGTTCTATGATATTCATTCATATTTTTAATGTAATCAATAGAGTTTTCTGTTCTTTTTGCAATTGTTGACATCATAATTACACTTTCTACAGGATAAGAACCTTTCGCAGTTTCCCCAGAAAGCATGATCGCATCTGTGCCATCGAAAATAGCATTGGCAACGTCATTGGCCTCCGCTCTTGTAGGCCTTGGATTTCTAACCATAGAATCCAACATCTGAGTAGCTGTAATAACGGGTTTTCCTACTTGATTTGCCTTTTGAATAAGCATTTTTTGAACAAGAGGTACTTCTTCTGTGGCAATTTCAACTCCTAAGTCTCCTCTTGCCACCATGATCCCGTCAGCTACTTCCAAAATTTCATCAATATTATTTACACCATCTCTATTCTCGATTTTTGCAATAATTGAAATATTATTGCCGCCATTCTCTTCCAAGATTTTTCTAATTTTAATAACATCATTGGCAGAGCGGACAAAAGAAGCTGCAATGTAGTCAAATCCCATCTTAATGCCAAATTTGATGTCTTCTATATCTTTATCTGTTAAAGACGGCAGATTTACATACACATCCGGTATGTTAACTCCTTTTTTTGAACTTAAAGGTCCACCATTAATTACTTCGCATTCAACTTCTGTATCGGTTATATTTTTCACCCGAAGTTCAATGAGTCCATCATCTAAAAGTACTCTGCTTCCCCGTCTTAAATCGTAAGGAAGGTTTTTATAAGTAACGCTGACTCTGCTTTCGTCCCCTTCTATATCTTCTGTCGTCAGTGTAAACGTTTGCCCTTGTTTTAAGTAAACAACTTCTTTAGAAAATTCTTTAATGCGAATTTCTGGTCCCTTTGTATCCAGGACCAATGGTATAGGAACATTAAGCTCTTCTCTTGCGGCAATAAGATTTTTAATGATTTCTCCATGGGATTCATAAGTTCCATGGGAAAAATTAATTCTTGCAGCATCCATTCCATTTAGAATAAGTTTTTTAATCGTTTCGATATCACCAGATGCAGGCCCTAAAGTACATACGATTTTTGTTTTTCTCATTTTATATCTCTCCTAAATAGAAAGGATTTTAGCCACTTCATACATTCTTTCATCAACTGTTTTTGTCATCTTTAATGCTTCGTTGATATCATAATCTACATATTGTCCATCTTTATACGCTATAACACGATTGCTTTTTCCTTCACAAAGGAGATCTACTGCCAATGCTCCCATCATTGAAGCATGAAGGCGGTCAACTGCTGAAGGACTTCCTCCTCTTTGAAGGTATCCTAAAATCGTTGCTCTGGTTTCTATTCCTGTTACTTTTTCTATTTTAACTGCTAATTCTTGAGAGCCTCCTACCCCTTCTGCAACAATAATAAGGAAATGCTTTTTACCGCGTTGCTTGTTTTGGAGTATTTCTCTTATAATCTCTTCATCGCTGGGTCTTTCTTTTTCAGGAATCAGAACCATTTCAGCCCCATTGGTAATGCCGCACCAAAGTGCAATATATCCAGCATTTCTTCCCATTACTTCTACAATACTGCATCTTTCATGGGAGGTTGATGTATCTCTGATTTTATTGATTGCTTCCATAGCTGTGTTTACTGCGGTATCAAAGCCAATAGTATAATCTGTACATGCAATATCTAAATCAATTGTTCCGGGAATGCCTATTGTATTGATTCCTAAATTCGCTAATTTTTCTGCCCCCTGGAAGGATCCGTCTCCGCCGATAACGATAAGACCATCTATACCGAACACTTTACAAATCTGAGCGCCTTTCTTTTGTCCTTCTTCAGTTATAAATTCGGGACATCTTGCTGTTTGAAGGATGGTTCCCCCTCTTTGAATGGTATCTGATACACTTCTTGGACTCATTTCGAAAATATCTCCATGGATAAGTCCGTTATAACCCTTTCTTACGCCCATGACCCTAAGACCTCTTGCAATAGCCGTACGTACAACGGAACGGATTGTTGCATTCATGCCTGGTGCATCTCCTCCGCTTGTTAATACGCCAATGGTTTTTATCTCTTTGCTCATGATTTTCCCTCCATTATTTTTTAACTTTTCTTATGATTAAGATGCATGAAATACTATTATACCCATATTATCACATACATTTTAATCAATTTATATTTTCATTGCAATAAAAATCTCTTCTGCTTTTCTTATTTTATCTAATTACGACATTTTTATCGCCTAAAAACCCCTTTAATTTAGACATTAATGCCTCATTTGGATGTATCCACAAGCTTTGAGATGCTCTCATAGTCTTTTGAAGCCCTTCAATGTGTATTATGACCGGAACATTTCCTTTGTTCATCTGCAAAAGAGGTTTAATGCCTTCTACAACTTCCATATTACCTTTATCTTTTGGAATTTTTAAATATAGTTTGATGTTGCTTTCTTCTTTTAAATCTCGCATTTTCTCGAAGGGGGTAATGGCCTCGCATATTAATTTCGCATCTTCATCTTCTCGTATAGCCGCCCTTCCCTTTATATACAAAATTTCATCTTCTCTTAAATACTCTGCGCTGCTTTCATATATATTAGGAAATACGATGACTTCCACGCTTCCATACAAATCTTCCAGTGTAATAAATGCCATAATTTGATTGCTTCTGGTTGTTTTAATACTTTTTCCAGTAATCATGCCTCCTATGGTCACGATCTGACCATCATATATGGAACTAGTACCGTGGTCCTCTTCTCTTTTCATAAAATCTAAACTGGTGGCATCCGTATGCTTTTTCAGTTCTTCTTCATACTCATCCAGGGGATGTCCGCTTAAATACATGCCAAGTACTTCTTTTTCCATTGCCAAAAGTACTTTGTGTGGGTATTCTTCTATATCCGGAAGGATGTCGTGTTTAACTCTTTCAGGGGTACCCAAGTCAAACAGATTAATTTGCCCTTCTATATTTTTCTTTTTCTGCTGAGCAATCTGGTCTAAAATTTGCTTATAAACAGCTAAATACTGACTTCTTTTTCCTCCTAGCGAATCAAAAACACCGGCTTTGATTAAACTTTCGACGCTTCTCTTATTTAAGTCACCACTGTCCATTCGTTCAAAGAAATCTGTCAAACTGGTAAATTTACCATTCTCTTTTCTTTCTTTTACTATAGCGTGAATCATATTTCGGCCCACATTTTTAATGGCAGCCAAACCATATCTGATTTTTCCCTGAGACACGGAAAAATCACAAAATCCTTCGTTGATATCCGGCGGCATTAACTCTATGCCCATTTTTTTGCAGGCATAAATGTATTCTTTGATTTTATCGGTACTGTCCATCACTGAAGTCATAAGCGCCGCCATAAATTCTACAGGATAATGGGTTTTTAGCCACGCCGTCTGATAGGCCACCACCGCATATGCTGCAGCATGGGATTTATTAAAAGCATATTTTGCAAAGTCTGTCATTTCATCAAATATTTTTTCTGCCGTCTCTGCGGGTATCCCTCTGTTAACACATCCCGGAATATCTTTGCCATTTCCATAAACGAAAACTTTTCTCTCTTCTGCCATCACATCTGCTTTTTTCTTAGACATAGCTCTTCTTACCAAATCACTTCGTCCAAGACTATAGCCTGCCAGATCCCTTACAATCTGCATTACCTGCTCCTGATACACAATACAGCCATAAGTCGTTTTTAAAATTGGCTCCAGGACATCACAGGTATATTCAATGGCCTCTGGATTTCTTTTCCCTTTAATGTATTTTGGTATAAAATCCATGGGGCCTGGCCGATAGAGGGCGTTTCCTGCAATAATGTCTTCCAGATTTCTTGGCTGAAGTTCTTTTAAGAAGTTTTTCATACCGGTACTTTCCAGCTGGAAGACTCCTTCTGTCTGCGCTGCAGAAATCAAATCATATACTTTCTGGTCATTAAAATCTATTTTATCAATGTCTATCTTAATATTGTGATTTGCTTCGATCTGTTCCAGAGCGCTGCGAATGACTGTCAAGGTTCTAAGGCCTAAAAAGTCCATTTTAAGAAGGCCTAATTCTTCTAAAGTGGTCATGGTAAACTGGGTTGTAATGACACCGTCATTGGAATTAAGGGGCACGTACTCCACAACCGGTTCTTTGGATATAACAACCCCTGCTGCATGGGTTGAAGAATGCCTTGGAAGACCTTCCAGCCTTTTTGACATATCGATGAGATAATGAATTCTGTCATCGTTCTCATACAAATTCCTGAGTTCTCCGTTAATTTCCAGGGCCCTGTCAATCGTAATGCCTAGTTCTGCCGGAATCATCTTTGCCACTTTATCCACTTCTGCATATGGCATATTAAGCGCACGCCCTACATCCCGAATAACAGCCCTTGCGGACATGGTTCCAAAGGTTATGATCTGTGCCACTCTGTCTTCCCCATATTTTCTTATGACATAGTCTATGACTTCCTGCCTTCTTTCATAACAAAAGTCTATATCTATATCAGGCATGCTGATTCTCTCAGGATTTAAAAATCTTTCAAAGAGAAGCTGGTACTGTATCGGGTCGATATTGGTAATCTGCAGGCAGTAAGAAACCATGCTTCCTGCCGCTGAACCTCTTCCCGGACCAACCATAATGCCATTGTCCTTGGCATATTTAATAAAATCCCATACTATGAGAAAATAGTCCACATACCCCATCTGTTCAATGGTAGAAAGTTCATATTCCAGTCTTTCCTTAAGTTCCGGGGTAGGATTGGGATATCTTTGCTTAAAGCCTTCCAAACACAATTTTCTAAGATATTCGCTGGCAGTATACCCTTCAGGTACATCGTATTTTGGAAGCTTTAATTCATGGAAAGTAAATTCTACATTACATCTCTTGGCAATTTTATAAGTATTCTCTATTGCCTCCCTGGCATAGGGAAATCTCTCCTGCATTTCTTCCGGAGATTTTAAGTAAAATTCTCCTCCGGGATAAATCATTCTGTCCTCGTCATCCATGGTTTTTCCTGTTTGAATACAGAGAAGGATCTCATGGGCCTTATTATCTTCTTTATAAGTATAGTGCACATCATTCGTAACCACTAAAGGGATACCTGTTTCTTTGCTCATGCGGATTAAATACTGATTCACTTCTCCCTGTTCCCGCATGCCATGGTCCTGAAGTTCAAGATAGAAATTCCCTTTACCTAAGATACTTTCGTACTGAAGAGCTATTTCAACTGCTTTTTCATAGGAAACCTCTCTGATTGTTTTGGCAACTGGCCCTGCAAGGCAGGCGCTAAGCCCAATAAGCCCTTTTGAATGTTGCCTTAAAAGTTCCAGGTCAATTCTGGGCTTATGATAAAAACCCTCTATAAATCCGTAGGAAACCAGCTTAATGAGATTTTTATAGCCATCCATATTTTCTGCCAAAAGTACAAGATGAAAATAGTTGGCATCCTGTTTTTCTTTATCAAAACGGCTTCTGGGGGCAACATATACCTCACAGCCGATAATAGGTTTTATTCCCTGTTTTTTAGCTTCTTTATAAAAATCAATGACCCCATACATAGAGCCATGATCTGTTATAGCAATACTATCCATCCCCAACTCTTTTGCTCTCGCTATGAGCTCTTTGATCTTAGAAGAACCGTCAAGCAGACTGTACTCTGTATGGACATGAAGATGGGTAAAGGGAATAGGTTGAACTGCTGTCTCCATAATAAACTCCCTTCCGTAAAACTACATATATATACTCCTATTATAACATATTATTGTGCGAATTACCGCCCAAGCTTTATATACTTGTTCCGTATATTTTTTTCGTTTTTTCAAATAATATATTTTAAATTTATTCGGGTATAAAAGGAGGTTCCCCTGTGGAGGAAAAATCTAAAATCGTAAAAGTAAAGAAAAACAGTGAGGGAGATATTACCGATGTAATGCTCGATAATGGAAGTGTTCATGCTATTGATGAAGCCATTACAATGGCTAAAAATGATTTGATCGATGGAGTGAATGTAGGAAAAGCCAAAAATGGGCGAGAATATTTAAGAAGCAATCCAAATGGTGAAGAAAGCGATAATCTGGACAATCTTCCGATGTTTTAAAAGAGTAGACCCATGGCCTACTCTTTTTTATTGCATAGGAAATTGTTTCAAATTTCCTATTTTGTATTATTTCAATTATTAAATTCAATGCATCTTTTTTCCTTGTATTATGCTATTTTGCTCTATTATTCTATGTGATTGAATTACAGTTTAAACTTCATAATCATATTAGACAGTGCTTCAGCAACTTCTGCCTGTCCTTGAGTTGCTTTTGCAATCTCTTCAATGGAATATGTCGTTACGTCAATGTTGCTTGAGATATCCTTAGCACTGATATTGGCTTTATTAATGTTGCTTACCACATGATCGATATGCTGATTCATGCCACCTATGAGCTCTCCTATGGTATCAGAACCATTTTCAAATTCTGTGAAAATATCACTGATTACTGTAGCATCATTTTCATATTGAATGCTTGTATCTACTAACTGGTCATAATCTTTGGTAACATCTTCTTCAATAAAATGAATGAGATCATTGGCATTATGGGATAAGTCCTGAAATGCCAATTGTACTTCCGTGATCGAAACTTTTATCTTGTCTACCAGAGTTTTGGTTCCCTCAGCCAGGGCTTTTACTTCATCTGCAACCACTGCAAATCCCCGTCCGTATTCTCCTGCTCTGGCAGCTTCTATGGCAGCATTAAGAGCCAATAAATTCGTCTGTTCAGAAATCCTGGATATGGCATCGGACATTTTTGCGATTTCTTCTACTACATGACCTTGTTCAATAGCTCGAACAATGTTTTTCTGTTTTTCCTGATAAGTGCCAATGGCTTGTGCTTTGGATCTATTGGCATTTTCCTTCATATTTAACGCACGGAACTTTACTTCTTTAATTATATCTACGCTATTTCTGGCTTTTTCTCTTAATTGAGTAGAATATGAAAGTATTTCATCATTGGCTTTAGAAAGGGCATCAATGATTTCTACGGTACTTTCCACGCCCTCTGCTATTTCCTTGGCACTGGTATTTATCATTTTGCTTTTATCATTAATACCGTCCACCGTTGCCGCCAATTCTTCACTGGAAGCAGTTACTTCCATACTGCTGATTTGAATATCCTTGATCATATTTTTCAACAAATTTCTCATATCTTCAAAGGCCTTTGCCAATTGTCCAATTTCATCCTTACGATTGATATCGCTTTTTAATATATCTGAGTTTAAATCATACTCTGCCAGAAGTTTGGCTTGTCTGATACACCTGCTTAAACCTCTGTTAATAGATAAAGTAATCAGGAAGGTCATAAATATAGACAGTATCAGAGTGGTTATGATAAATATCAGAACAATCTGCTTTGAAGCCTGTACATAGTCTTTCCCTGCTTCATTTAAAGAGTTGGCAACAATAAAATTCATTTCCTTTAACTCAGCAATATCTGATTCAATAACACTTCTTATTCTCTTGCTCTTTTGATTGACTTCCAGTGCAGTTTCTAAATCCCCTTTTTCTAACGCATCAATAACTTCCTTCTGCGCTGTATACAATCTCTCATAAAAACTTGTAAAGCTATCTGCTAATTTCTTTTCCAGCGGAACCAGTTCCATGCTGTTAATGTAATTTAATAACTCATGAATTTCATTATAATAATTCTCATTTTCTTCTTTTATTGACTTTATGATATTACTGTCACGATCTTTACTATATTGTAGGAGTCCCTCTGAAATATTATTAATGGATTTTTGTGATAAAGTTTCAATGCTGGATATTTTGTCATTAGGAATCATTCTGTTGACAAAAAGATTGTTCATGTTATGAGAAATTCTATCCATGTAGTTAAGAGATATGAAAGATAAGGCTGTCATAAAACTAATAATTACTGCAATCAATAAGATGATTCTGGTTCTGATTTTCAAGTTGTTAAACCAATTTCCTCTTATTTTGTTTCTGATCCTAATATTCTTTTTTATCTTAGGTTTATTGCTTTTTAGTTTTACCCCCATAGTATCCCTCCTACTTTCTTCAACAAAATATGATAATTTTATCATATCAGATATATATATAAATTTAAAGTCTGACTTTAATATAAATAATAAGTATTTTATACAAATATTAGTTATTTAGATGAGTTTTAATTATTTTATAAAATATTAAATATATCAAAAACTCTATATAGAAAAAATATTGGATAAAATATAAATAGCCAACTATTTAAATAGTTGGCTATTTATATAAATCATATCAGATTTTATTCAATTTAAAAGTTCAAATGGTTTTTTGGATAAGAAAAATATTTCCTTACAGCTTTTAGATTGTTATTGATAAAAAGATCCGGATAGCCATAAGATTTTAATTCATTGGTATAATCCTGAATAACGGATTCTTCAACTTCATCGAGTTCTAAATTATTTTTATGCAAATACTCTGCAAAATGTTTCATCCCTGATATATATCTTATACGTTTCTCTACAGATATTTCATAGGTATCAAATGTACTTGCGATCTCTTGTTCAATCATTTCTAAATTCATGGGTATTCCTCCTTTTAAATATTAGCGCTTTAATTTAGACAACCCATTTATATTCGAAACCATTATACCATTTATTAAAATATTTTCCAAACGAATTCCATTTTCTTTTTTCGATCCTTTTTTACACTTCTTACAGAATTATAAATAATTGATTACGAACCAAAAGTGACATATACTTCCACCTAAAACAAAAAGGTGGAATATTTCGTGAAAACCAAAGTATTTAAAATTCATTTTAGGCCATTTGGCTGCATATATGATGCCACCTATAGTATATAAAATTCCTCCAGTAACCAGCCAAACCAATCCTCGGGGTGAGAGGGCATTCATCAAGGGATAAAACGCTATTATTACCAGCCAACCCATTCCAATATAGAATAAAGTAGACAGCCATCTGGGCGCATCAAACCAGAAGATTTTTAGGAGAATGCCTATTATGGCTATGGTCCAGATGGATATGAGTAAAGACCATCCCCATACCCCTCTTAAAGCTAATAAACATACCGGTGTGTATGTTCCCGCAATCAGAACATAAATCATCATATGATCAATCCTGTGAAGAATTTCTGTTTTCTTTTCCGGTAATCTAAGGGCGTGGTATAAAGTACTTGCTGTATAGAGTAAAATCAAACTTACTCCAAATACAGTAAATGATACGATATGCCAAGTCGTCCCTCTGGCAACCGCATAATAAAGTAAAAATGCCAATCCAATTACAGAAAGGATATCCCCTATAAGATGGGTCAACGCATTCATTGGTTCCTTCATTTTTGTAAACATTAAATCACTCCTCATATAGTATTAAATACTACATATAGTAATATTATTATAGTAATATACATTATTGATTATTGCAAGATATATTATTATTAATTTGATATATGTTGTTTATTATTCGATACGTTTCTATATATGAATATATCTTGTCATTGTATATAAGTATGATATAATACTGTTAAAACTATATACTGGAGAGATGAAAATGGATTTTAAAAACGATACCTTAGATGCACTCCTTAAGGAGTTGAGTTCATTGGATGTCATTGAATTGTCAGATATCCCCAATATTGATTTGTACATGGACCAAATTACTACTTTCTTTGATGACAAATTAGGGCCCTGGAAATTAGACAAAGAAGATAAAGTACTTACAAAAACAATGATTAATAATTACACGAAAGCTGATGTTCTTTTCCCACCGGTGAAAAAGAAATACTCCAAAGAACATATCATTCTGCTTATACTTATTTATCACCTGAAACAAGTACTATCCATCAATGAAATTCATACTCTATTATCTCCCATAGTTAAAAAGAATATGTCTAAAACTTCTGATACTCATAAAAATCTTCATTCTTTGTATGAAGCGTTTATAAAAATTCAAAAGGAAGAAATGCAGGGTTTTGAAGAACGCTTTTCTGATAAAATGAAAAATCTCTTTGACAGCTTTGACGGGGAAGAAAAGGACAGATATGCTTTATTGTTTATGATCATTATGCATTTAGTCATCAGTTCAAGTATTCAAAAGAATTTTGCTCAAAAGCTTATTCGCCAATTTCCGGATATTCTTGCATAAAAAAGAGTTTTACTGGCACACTTTTCGTGCAATCACACATCCTGCCCGAAGGGCTTTTTTATTGCATAGGAGATTCAGAGGAATTTCCTATGCAATAAAAAAAAGATGCCAAATAAATGGCATCTTTTTTTATTATGTTTTTCTTATTTCTTATTCTTTATGGGAAGTCAGAAATTCAACCAATTTTTCCACTGCTTCGTTTTCATCTTTTCCCTCTGCATGAATAATTACCTCTTGTCCTTCCAAAGCTCCTAAAGACATCATGCCCATGATGCTTTTTGCATTAACTTGCTTGTCCTCCATCATAACATAAATCTGACTTTCATATTGGCTGGCAATCTGCACAAATAATGCCGCAGGTCTTGCCTCTAAACCTGATTCGATTTGAACTCTAACTGTCTTTTCAATCATAATGATCCTCCTTTTTCTTCTCTTAATCGATCCGCAATCATACTAATTTTTCTTAATCTGTGATTAACCCCCGATTTTCCAACAGGTGGATTTAACATAGATCCTAACTCTTTTAAACTGGCTTCAGTATATTGTACCCTTAGTCTCGCCACTTCTTCCAAAGATTTTGGAAGACTGCTTAAACCCATATGCTGCTCAATATAGTCAATATCTTCCAGGTGCTTTACCGCAGCAGAAACAGTCTTATTTAAATTGGCGGTTTCACAATTCACAATACGATTTACATTATTACGCATTTCTTTAATGATGCGGACATTTTCCAAATCCATTAATGCAAGATGAGCCCCCATAATATTAAGAAGATCAACGATTTGTGATCCTTCTTTTAAATAAACGATATAATGCTTTTTTCTTTCTACGATCTTTGAATCCATTTGAAATAAATTAATGAGATTTTTTAATTCCTGACTATGTAAATAGTCCTGATTAACAAACTCTAAATGATATGCTTTTTCAGGATCACTTAAAGAGCCTGCCCCTAAAAAAGCACCTCTTATATATGCCCTTTTACAGCAGAAACTTTGGATAATTAAAGGGTATATACCTCGTCTTCTAATCAACCTTCCTTCCTGCTCCATAATCAGCCCTGTTGCTTTTAATAATTTCATAGCTTGTTCCGTATTGGTAACAAAAAGAAAGTAAACCTGATTCTTTTTAAGCTGAGTATTTTTCCTTATTAATACTTCTGTATTTATATTAAAAGTTTTCTTAAGTAAAGTAAAGTATTTTCGAGCAACAGCAGCATTCTCGGTTTGAAATTTTATGGATATTTTTTGGTCTTCATGTATCAGAATTTCTCCGCACATATTGATGAGTGCCGCTATTTCTGCTATTCTACAATGTCTTGAAGTCTCTATATGGCGAGCCAATTCACTCTTAACTTGTGAAGAAAAGGACAAATTATTCACCTCCACAAGAGTTTTCCTTGTTTCGTGTTATAATATCTGCAACTACTTGTGCTAATTTCTGAGGATCGTGCCTTACTAACCCCCTTTCAGGGTATACTTTAAGGACAGAAGCTTCTACGAGGTGAAATCCTTCTTTTTTTACAGCGTCCATATCCCATTTGACTACATCAGCCCCATCTTCATGGTAAATTTTAAGTAAATCTTCAGGGATCTCATCCGTATTGGCAACAACGTAATTTATAATGTCCTTACCTCCATACTGCTCTAATTCCCTGATATGCTTTAGTAAGTCAAATCCATCTGTTTCTCCTGGTTGTGTCATGATATTTGAAATATAAATCTTTATAGCTTTTGATCTTTGAAGTGCCTCTGGAACTTCTTTCACCAAAAGATTCGGTATAATGCTTGTATATAAACTTCCAGGTCCAAGAATCACTGCATCAGCATCTTCAATAGATTCTAATACCTCAATAAGCGGATCTGGATTGGAAGGAGACAAATAGACATTTTTAATAGGAATACGACTTTCTTTGCTTTTTTCTACAATTTCACTTTCACCACAAATGATTTCTCCATTTTTTAGTTCAGCACAAAGCTGAACATCTTGCTTCGTTACAGGAAGAACTTTTCCCGTTACTGCTAATACCTCGCTCATCCGTTGAACCGCTTCTTCAAAATTTCCGCAAATTCCCGTCATTGCAGCCAGGAATAAATTCCCAAAGCTTTGTCCTGTTAAACTTCCTTCTGTAAAACGATATTGAAGCAGCTTTTCCATGATTGGCTCAGTATTGGCCAGAGCTAGAATACAGTTTCGAATATCTCCTGGAGGCAGCATTTTCATTTCCTGTCTTAAAATTCCCGAACCACCGCCATTATCAGCTACCGTCACAACGGCAGTAATATTGGTTGTAAATTGTTTTAGCCCTCGAAGCATAGTGGAGAGGCCAGTTCCTCCTCCAATGGCTACAATTTTAGGCATTTTATTTGATTTACTCATATAAACTCCTCATTTTCCCAATTTTTTGTCCTTATCTATATCCCTATGATTGATAATTGTGCGATGGCCTTTCTTTTTTAGAACCTCATACAGTGCATTGGCTAAAGTAACAGACCGATGTTTTCCGCCTGTGCATCCAATGCTGATCACCAATTGATTCTTGCCTTCTTTAATGTAATTAGGAATTAAAAATTCTACCAAATCTTCCATTTTGCTTAAAAACGTCTGACTTTCTTCCCAATGCATAACGTATTCCTGCACTTCTTTGTCATTACCCGTCTTATGCTTCATTTCTGGTATATAATAGGGATTGGGAATAAATCTTACATCAAAAACCAAATCCGAATCATTGGGAATGCCATATTTAAAGCCAAAAGACAGTACAGTAATCATTAGACTTTCAAAAGGCTTTTCCTCTACAAAAATGTGAAACAACTCTTCTTTTAACTGTCTTGTTAAAATATTGCTTGTATCAATGATATAATCTGCTTTTTCTTTGACTTCTTTTAAAATATGTCTTTCCTTTTCGATACCGACATTAATGCGCTCACTATCTATTAAAGGGTGTTTTCTCCTTGTTTCCTTAAACCGTTTGATCAAAACATGATCAGATGCATCCAGAAAAAGAATCTCATAATTAAATCCTTTTGCTTTTAGGGCTTCTAATCCGTCAAACAAATCTGAAAAAAGCTTGCCCCCCCTGGTGTCAATACCTACAGCTACTTTATCAATTTCACTTCCCTGGGCTGAACAGATTTCAGCGAATTTGGGAATGAGTGCCGGAGGAAGATTATCCACACAAAAAAAACCTAAATCTTCTAGCATCTTTGCTGCAGTACTTTTTCCTGCACCGGACATTCCTGTAACGATTACAAACCGCATGATAATCCCCCTTATTTAAAGCTTATCTTAAGTTCTTTCCAATGTTTTAATTATACCATAGCTTATTGTTGCAACCAAAGTATAAAATTACCTATTCCTCTCCTATAATACGTACTTCCGGTTCCATGAAAACACCAAATTTTTCTTTAACTGTATTTTGAATATGATGGATCAGTTTAATAATGTCTCCTGCACTGGCATTTCCTTTATTCACTACAAAACCGCAATGCTTTTCTGAGACTTGAGCATCTCCAATGGAATATCCTCTAAGACCCGCATCCATAATGAGTTTCCCTGCGTAATATCCTTCAGGCCTTTTAAACGTACTGCCTGCACTGGGCAACTCAAGAGGCTGCTTTGCTTTTCTTTGCTCGGTTAAATAGTTTATTCTCGCTTTAATCTCATCTATATCGCCTTCTTGAAGTTTAAGTTTTGCACTGAGAACGATGTATTTTTTTTGCTGAAGAATACTGCTTCTATAGCCTAATTTTAATTCTTCGTTTGTCAGGGTAATGATCTTTCCATCTTCATCTACTACATCGGCCGATACAAGAACTTGTTTCATTTCTCCCCCATAGGCTCCAGCATTCATATAAATGGCGCCTCCCAAAGTTCCCGGAATCCCACTGGCAAACTCAAAACCAGTAAGATGGCTGTTCATTATCTTATTCGATAAGGAAGAAAGTAAAATACCAGCCTCTGCCCACACTTCTTCACCATCGATTTTAACGTCACTCATATTTCTATAAATTTGGATAATGACACCTCTAAATCCTTTATCCCGCACTAAAAGATTGCTTCCGTTTCCCATGATGTAATAAGGAACTTGGCTTTCTTTCAGGAATTGTACAAGCTCTATAAGCTGAGTGGAATTTTCAGGCACAATAAAAAAGTCCGCACATCCTCCCGCTTTAAATGAAGTATGATCTTTCATAGGCTCATTGATTTTAATTAAATCTCTCGGAATGTATTCTGACATTTTTTTAAGCAATTGCTCGTTATCCAATTTATTCACCTCTATACATATATAGATTATTATTGAATGGTATATGAATATATTTTTGTCTTACTGCCCCTACATTATAATATATGTAGTCTATAATAAAAAGAAAAATCTCACCTGTGCGTACATGGGTGAGATTTTTCTTCAATCTGTCCATACTTTTGCTATTTTCCAAGCATTGCAGCCCCTATGATCCCTGCATCATTTCCAAGCTCTGCAATACGCAATTCTGTTTTCAAGGTGCCTTGATATACATTCTTCTTCACAATTTCCTTTAATGGATTAAGGAGATTGTCTCCCTGAGCACATACGCCTCCCCCGATCACGACAATTTCGGGCTGTATGATATTAATCACATTGGCGATTCCCATGCCAAGATATTTTATGTAATTATCTATCAATTCTTGTCCTACTGGATCCCCACTTTGAGCTGCATCAAAAGGTACTTTGGCGTTGATTAAATTGATATCTCCTCCTACCAGTTTTGCAAGTCCGGATTCAGGATTCCTTATAACAGCAATTCGAGCTTCTCTAATCAATGCAGTGGCAGAAGCATATGTTTCCCAACAACCTTTTCTTCCGCAGGTACATGGTTCACCATCTGCTACAATAACATGATGGCCTATTTCACCACCTCCATAGAAACTTCCGCTGAAAATCTTGCCGTCTAGGATGATTCCTCCGCCAACTCCCGTTCCTAAAGTTACTGTAACAGAATTTTTATATCCTTTTGCCGCTCCTGCAACAGCTTCTCCTAAAGCTGCACAATTGGCATCATTCTCTAAATATACTGGAACATTAATATATTTTTGGAGTTCTGTTCGAATAGGTACATCTTTAAATTTTAAATTATTGGCATAAACCAATATACCGTTTTCCGGATCGGGCGTTCCTGGGCTGCCTACTCCAACAGAAGCAACTTCATTTAAGGAAATTCCTTCTTCTTTAATGATCGTAAGACATAATTCACCCATGTCTTTTAATATTTCTTGATAATTTCTGTGACGAAGAGTAGGAATACTTTTCTTTTTGATTAACTTGCCTTCCTCGGTAACAATCCCTGCTGCTATGTTTGTTCCCCCTAAATCAACTCCAATATAATACATAATCTTTCCTCCATCTTTAAAGATATAGTTTATATTTTAAATGATTATTTATCTTTCTTCCCGTCTTTTTTTGATATTCTCCATGATACGATTATTCAGTTCTTCTGCCGCATTATACCCCATCTTCTTTTGTCTGTGGTTGATTGCCGCCGTTTCGCAAATCAAAGCTAAATTTCTCCCTGGGCGAATCGGGATGGAGTGGCATACGACTTTATTTCCCAGAATTTCAGTATACTCTTCCGTTAAGCCCAAACGGTCGTATTCTTTCTGATTATCCCATAATTCCATTTTAATAACCAAGTCAATATTATGAACATCTTTTACCGATTCAATACCAAACAGCTTTTTAACATCTACGATTCCAATCCCTCTTAATTCTATAAAATGTCTGATCACCTCAGGAGATGAACCAATCAAGGTTTGATTAGAAACTTTCTTGATTTCTACCACATCATCTGCCACCAGACGATGGCCTCTTTTTATAAGTTCAAGAGCAGTTTCACTTTTTCCAACGCCGCTTTCTCCTGTGATCAATACACCTTCTCCAAAAACGTCAACTAAAACGCCATGAATGGATATCCTGGGAGCCAACTCAACCTTAAGCCATCGAATCAGCTCTGACATGAAATCTGATGTTGTTTCACTGGTTCTTAATACAGGTACGCCATATTTATTGGCATAAAAAATCATTTCAGGGAACGCATCCAAATCTCTGCATAAAATCAAACAAGGAATATGAAACTGAAATAATCTTTCTAAAACTTGCTCTCTTATCTCTTCTTCCATCTTGCTAAGATATGTATACTCTACTTTACCAATGACTTGTACTCTCTCTTCATCAAAATAATCAAAATATCCTGCCAACTGCAGGGCTGGCCTATTTACGTCCGGCTGCGTAACCAATATGTGTTCAAACTTAACCTCCGGTGTGATATTTTCGAGATTAAACTTCTCTACGATTTGCTTAACACTCACGTTGTACAAGGATATCCCTCTTTCCATTGGAATCTTTTTTTAATTTTATCATATTTTCTGGTAAAATCAATGGACTACATCAATTCGTTTTGACACTTTTAGAAAGTTTTTACTGATCCGTACAAAAAAACAGAGAAATATTTTTCTCTGTTTTATTATTCCTTCAATGTGAAATTTTCATCTATAAATTCAACCTTTTTATAATGACCGGAATTTTCATCATCTAATATATATACTTCACAGTCATTCAAAATATTTAAGTTTACTCGGGATAATTGACTTTTCTCGATCTGTTTTAAAATTTCAGGCAAATCATTGTATAAATTTTGCTGCTCATTGGGCTTAATAAAAATCTGCATTTTATCATTCCCAACGCCCAGACTAACGTCTACACTAAAAATTTCCCCTGTATCTTTTGCAACATATGCATAAGTAAATTTACGGTTGCTAGAACCCGCCATGTTTTCACCCCATCTATGACAATCTTTTGACCTACAAAACAAGCATATCAATTTTTACACATAATTTCAATCTTTATATAAAAATTAAATCAAAATACCTATCTTTGGTGAAAAAAACTAAAAATTTGCTCTGCGATACTATCGGGTATGCCTTCCACTTGCTGAATTTCTTCAAGAGATGCTTCTTTTAATCTTTGCACACTTCCAAAATGTTCAAGAAGTGCTTTTTTCCTTACAGTCCCTACTCCCGGTATCTCATCCAGCACTGACTGAATCTGGGCTTTGCTTCTTAATTTTCTGTGGTATTCAATAGCAAAGCGATGGGCTTCATCCTGTATACGGGTAATGAGTTTAAACCCTTCAGTCCCCGGAGGCGGTCCTATTTCTTCGTCATGATAGAGAAGTCCCCTGGTTCTGTGTTTATCGTCTTTTACCATTCCGCAAACAGGGATGGAAATATTCAGTTCGTCCAATACTTTTTGTGCCGCATGAACTTGTCCTTTGCCTCCATCAATTAGGATCAGCTGAGGGAGCTTTGTAAATTTGCCTTCCTCTACTGTTAATCCTTTTTCTTTTAATACTTTAAGCTCTTCTAAAGCATGGGTAAATCGTCTTCTGATAACCTCTTCCATGCTGGCATAATCGTTGGGGCCTAAAACAGACTTAATCTTAAACTTTCGATAATCACTTCTTTTTGGTTTTCCATCTTCAAATACAACCATGGATCCTACCGATTCTATGCCTTGAGTATTTGAAATATCGTAAGCTTCTATTCGATGAATCGTATTTTCAAGCCCTATGGCATTTTGAATTTCTTCCACTGCACCTTTGGTTCTTTGTTCTTTTCTCTTCATTTCTTCTCCAAATTGGCTCAGTGTAAGTTCTGCATTTTTTCCTGCCATTTCTACTAATTTAGACTTTTCTCCTTTTTTAGGAATCGTGATATAGACCTTATGTCCTTTGCGTTCGCTGAGCCAGGACTGAATGATCTCTAATTCTTCAATTTCTTCCTGAAGAATAATTTCCTTAGGAATAAAAGTCGTGCCAGCATAAAACTGCTTGATAAATGAAGTCATAATGTCTTTTGAGCTGGTTTCATCCACTCCGTCTAACAGAAAATGCTCTCTTCCGACCACCTTGCCTCCTCGGACAAAATAGACTTGTACTAAAGCTTCATCTTCTTTTTTTGCAAAAGCGATAACATCCTGATCTTCCATGGAAGCGTTAATCATTTTTTGCTTTTGGGCAATTCTTTTGATGCTTTGAATTTGATCTCTTAAGTGGGCTGCTTTTTCGAAATTAAGCGCCTCTGAAGCAGCCACCATTTGCTTTTCTAAATCTTCTATAACATCTTCATATTTTCCATCCAAAAATGAAATGATTTCTGCAATCATTTTTTTATATTCTTCTTCAGAAATCAATCCTGCACAAGGAGCCTTACACTGCCCGATATGGTATTGAAGGCATGGCCTTTCTTTGCCTATATCTCTCGGCAAATTTCTGTTGCAGGTACGAATGGGCCAAAGCTTTTTAATAAGTTCCAATGTTTCCTTTAAGGCCATTCCATCTGTATAGGGGCCAAAGTATTTTGCCTTATCTTTTAAAAGCTTTCTGGTCATAAATACTTTAGGAAAAGCTTCATTCACAGAAATTTTAATATAAGGGTAATGTTTATCGTCTTTTAGGCGAATATTATACTTTGGATGATATTTTTTAATCAGATTACATTCGAGGATCAGTGCCTCAACCTCTGAATCTGTAACAATATATTCAAATTCTTTAATATGAAGGACCATTTTCTGTACCTTGGGAGAATGATTCCTGGAATTTTGAAAGTATTGTCTTACACGATTTCTTAAATTAACTGCTTTACCAACATAAATAATATTCTCAAACTGGTCTTTCATAAGATAAACCCCTGGTTTTTGAGGCAATTTCTTCAGTTCTTCCTGTATATCAAACATAGTGTCACTCCCATTCTCAAAACATAAGTAGTGAATCCTTTACTTTTATGTTATAATAAAAAAATATTTTTTAGTCGAGGTGAATACATGTTACGTACGATTTTATGGTTTATTTATTTTTGGCTCTATCAAATCATAGCACTGTTCTTCCTTATTAAAATTTACTTCCTTAAGAAATTTGGCACTCCCGAAAAAGCAAAAACATACATTCACAAAGTAACCCATCATTGGGCTAAATCTATGGTTCGGGCTACCGGAAGCAAAGTTTGTGTAAAAGGTCTTGAAAATGTCCCAAATAATGGTCCTGTGCTTTTTGTAAGCAATCATCAGGGAAACTTTGATATTCCTATTCTTATGGGTTATATCGATAAACCAAAAGGTTTTATTGCTAAAATCGAACTGTCTAAGCTTCCTCTTGTAAGCACATGGATGAAATTAATCCAATGTGTATTTATGGACAGAAAAGATTTAAGACAGTCCCTTAAAGCAATAGACCAAGGTATTGAAATATTAAAATCAGGGCAATCCATGGTCATTTTCCCTGAAGGTACGAGAAGTAAAGGCGGTCCCATGGGTGAATTCAAAAAAGGAAGCCTGCGCCTGGCCCAAAAAACCAATGTCCCTGTTGTTCCAATTGCAATTTCCGGCTCGTATAAAATCATGGAAGAAAGAAAAGGCCGCATTACTCCGGCTGAAGTAACGGTGCACATTGGAAAACCTATCCTTCTTCATGAACTTCCTCAGGACATGGCTAAAAATGCTATTGCATTAGTTGAATCTACGATTAAAGATTTGCTTAATAATAATCCTTAATATAGTGATTTTAAGAGTGGTCTGTGATCACTCTTTTTTTATTGTAACTCTTTTATCTTTATTTTTAAATTATACCATAATCAACTGAACGAGACTCAATAGGTATAAGTTAAATAAACCTAAGATATAATAAGTACATTAACTAAAAAGGGGTGCTAAAGATGAACTTAAACTACAGACTTCTTAATGTTAATAATCATCATATTCATGTTGCTTTTTCAGATCATACGATTCATTTGAAAAACAATCAAGTTTTAAATGAACTGCTTAAAAATGAAGCTTTAGCATGCAGAGATATCGCACAAACGTTAAAGCAAAACTATCAGGAGCAAATGAAGAGGCATTTAAATATTTCTACAGATTCCATAGCTCTGGAAATCTTAGGCCATGTATACCCCCATAAAATTGCATCAATATTATACACCATCCTGCCGGCCCTTAAATCCATGCCGGGCTTTATATTGGATAAAACAGACATTATTGATATAGGTGAGTCAGGATATGATTCCAATCGTTGGATTTGGGATAGATTAGAACCTCTTTATACAGCTATCGTGGATCGCTTACATTAAGGTTAGGTTAAATTTATGTTACAGTTTTCCAATTCGTCCTTCATATCCTTGAAAAAAAAATATAAGTCTTTTATAATAAACATGGATAATAAAAATTAAGGAGGATGAATGATGGTCAATAACAGAAAAAAGCGTATGGTGGCATTGGCAACAACTGCTGTATTGTTATCTTCCAGTGCAATTTATGCCGCTCCCACAACCAAAACGTTAAAAGCTACGTTTAATGGTATTAGAATCAGCTACAACGGTCAGATTAAAACAGATGAAAAAGAACCGTTTATTGTAGATAATACTACATATGTTCCTCTCAGAATGGTGGCAGAATTAGTTGGAAAAACTGTAAAATGGGATGCGCAAAATAAGCAAATTATCATTACGGATAATGGTTCTTCTACTACTTCTAATGCTTTATATGAGCAGGCACAGCAACAGATCTCCACTTTAACAGCTCAATTGGCTCAAAAAAGCCTTGAAATAGCTCAATTAAAGCAGGAAAAAACCGCTTTGGAGGAGCAAATTAAAACTTTACAAAACAGTAAGTCAAGTTCAAAAAATAAAGATTTATCTGATCTGGAAGATCAGATCATAGAAGACTATGAAGAATATAAAAACATTGAGTTTGACATCCAGCTAAGCGGTAATTCAAGCAAAATCAGCTTAAAGATCAAAGTGGATCTGGATGACTACAAGAGAGCATGGAACAAGTTAACTCAAAAAGATATTCAAAACTATATAGAAGACATTTGTGACGATATCTGGGATACTTATGACTCCGCAAAAATAGAAGGTTATATTTATGATACAGATTCACGTGACTATCTTGTGGAATTTAAGAGCGATTCCAAGAAAAAGCTTAAATTTACCTTCGATAATGTTTCAGATACATTAGAAGACTTAGAAAAAGATCTGTATTCTTATTACAAAGACTATTTGTCAGGTATTCGTCTCTCATCCATTGAACTAAGCGGAGACAGAGATGACATCGTATATGAAGTGAGAATAGACTATAGCGAATACAAAGATGAGTGGAAAGCATTGTCGGATTCTGAAATCACAAGACTTATGTCTAAAATTTATAACGAAATAGAAGATGAGTTCCGGGATGCTGACATTGAAGGATATATCTACACCAAATCCAACAAAGATCTAATGTTTAAATATTATCGCAGTTCTTCCGGCAGCGATAGATATGACCGATATAATCCATAATAAATAAAACAGCCTTAAGGCTGTTTTATTTATTTGTGTTCATTAAATTTATTTAAACTATTTACTTCTTCTCTGGGTTCCATGTTATTGATAAAGAAACTTCCCAACTGCTTATTATAATCCGTATGTTCATTGTTATAGTATTCCAGATCCGCCTGAATTTCTACCAAATCCTGCTTTTCACTTCGCTTGATGATAATATTTTTAGGTTTTCCGTCATCTCCACGCATTTCTAAATAATAAGTTAAAAAATCTGCCGCATTTTCATTACTGTAATTGCCATCATAGGCCCTTTCGAATTCGTCTCTTGGGATTTTAAGGAATATATGATAATGTCCGTCTTCATGTCTCTCTCTGGTGTCCATAATGCTATTGATCATGATTATCACCCTGCTTTCTTATTTTCCTTTAGTTTTTTCTATTCGCAGGGTATTCATGCAGAAAAAATCCTGGTAAAAAATATCATTTGCTTAATACCTTTTTTAAGAATTTACCGGTGTAAGAGCCTTCTACCAAAGCAACTTCTTCAGGAGTTCCTGTGGCAATCACTTCTCCTCCTCTGTCTCCACCTTCAGGCCCTAAATCAATGATATAATCTGCCGTTTTAATCACATCCAGATTATGCTCGATCACCAAAATAGAGTTGCCTCCCTCTGCCAGCTTCTGTAATATTTCTATAAGCTTATGAACATCGGCAAAATGAAGTCCTGTAGTTGGTTCATCCAGGATATACATGGTTCTTCCCGTACTTCTTTTACTTAATTCTGTTGCCAATTTTACCCTTTGGGCTTCCCCTCCTGAAAGGGTAGTAGAAGGTTGTCCCAGCTTCATATAGGACAAGCCTACATCATTTAAAGTTTCAAGCTTTCTTTTAATCTTAGGATGATTTTCAAAAAACTCCAATGCTTCTTCCACTGTCATGTCCAGAACATCTGCAATAGACTTTCCTTTATAATGCACATCCAGAGTATCCCTGTTATAACGTTTACCATGGCAAACCTCACAGGGTACATATACATCTGGCAGGAAATGCATTTCGATTTTTAAAATCCCGTCTCCGTGACAAGCCTCACATCTTCCGCCTTTTACATTGAAGCTGAAGCGCCCCTTTTGATAGCCTCTCATCTTTGCTTCCTGAGTATTGGCAAATACTTCTCTTATATCATCAAATACTCCGGTATAGGTGGCAGGATTAGATCTTGGAGTTCTGCCGATCGGAGACTGGTCGATGCTGATGACCTTATCCAAATGTTCAATACCTATAAGATCATCATGAAGTCCTGGTTTTTCTTTAGCTCTGTTTAAATCCCTTGCCAGTCTTTTAAGCAAAATTTCATTTACAAACGAACTTTTGCCTGAACCTGAAACCCCAGTCACACAGGTAAATACCCCTAAAGGTATCTTCACGTCAATATTCTTTAAGTTATTTTCTCTGGCCCCTTTTACAATTAGCCAGTTGCCGTTGGGCTTTCTTCTTTCTTTGGGTACCTCTATTTTTTTTCTTCCGCTAAGATATGCACCAGTTTCAGATTCAGGACAAGCCATAATTTCCTGAACCGTTCCGGCACAAACCACTTCTCCTCCGTGAGCACCTGCCTTAGGGCCTATATCCACGATATAATCGGCTGCAAACATGGTGTCTTCATCGTGTTCAACAACGATAAGGGTATTGCCTAAATCTCTTAAGTGTTCCAAGGTTTTGATGAGTTTTTCATTATCCCGTTGATGAAGACCGATGCTTGGTTCGTCCAGAATATATACAACGCCTACTAACCCTGAGCCAATTTGAGTGGCCAGTCTGATTCTCTGAGCCTCTCCTCCCGAGAGCGTCCCTGCTTGTCTTGAAAGGGTCAGATAATCTAATCCAACATCAATCAAAAATCCAATTCTTGCATGAATTTCTTTTAAAATCTGTTCTCCAATCAGTCTTTGTCTATCACTAATCTCCATGGAATTAAAGAACTTTTGCAATTCTATGATGGACATGTTCGTCACTTCAGCAATATTCTTTCCGCCTACCCGTACAGCTAAGGCTTCCGGCTTTAGTCTGGTTCCGGAACATACAGGACAAGGAATATTGGTCATATAGTTTTCATATTCTTGCTTCATAAATTCTGAAGAGGTTTCAGAATATTTTCTATGAATGTTAGGAATAATGCCTTCAAAGACATACATATAGGAACCTTGGCCATGGGCTGTCTTATATTCTACTTTAATCTTTTCTCCTTTGGAACCATATAAAATAATATCTTTAATCTCTTCATCCAAATCTTTAAAAGGAGTACTTAATTCAAATTGATAATGCTTAGCCAAAGACTTGAAGAAACTATGTCCATAACTTTCGGGATTGTCTATAGCATTCCATCCAGGGGCACTAATAGCCCCTTCCAGAATGCTCAAATCAGGATTCGGAACAATCAGTTCAGGATCTATTTTCATCTGAAAGCCAAGGCCTGTACAAGCTGGACAAGCGCCATAAGGTGTGTTAAAAGAAAACATCCTCGGCTCTATTTCATCGATACTGATTCCACAATCCGGACAGGCAAAGTTTTGACTGAACACAAGTTCTTCTCCCCCGATTACATCTACCAATAGCAGACCATTGGAAAGATTCATAACCGTTTCTATGGAATCGCTTAACCTCTTTGCCATGTCCTCTTTAACAACCAATCTGTCTACGACGATTTCAATAGAGTGTTTTTTGTTTTTTTCCAACTTAATTTCCTCGGAAAGTTCATAGATGATGCCGTCAACTCTTACCCGTACAAATCCACTCTTTTTTGCATTTTCCAGAACCTTAACATGTTCACCTTTTCTTCCTTTGACAACAGGAGCCAGTAGCTGGATCTTCGTTCTTGGGGGCAGCGCCATAATATGATCTACGATCTGGTCCAGGGTCTGTCTTTTGATTTCTTTTCCGCATTTCGGACAATGGGGTACCCCTATTCTGGCAAATAAGAGTCTTAGATAATCATAGATCTCTGTTACGGTACCTACTGTAGATCTTGGGTTTCTGCTGGTGGTCTTTTGGTCAATGGAAATGGCCGGAGATAACCCTTCGATGAGATCCACATTGGGCTTTTCCATCTGTCCTAAAAACTGCCTTGCATAAGCAGAAAGGGACTCGACATATCTTCTCTGCCCTTCTGCATAAATGGTGTCAAAAGCCAAAGAGGATTTTCCGGAACCACTTAATCCTGTGAATACTACAAATTTATCTCTTGGAATTTCTAAATTAATATTTTTTAAATTGTGTTCCTTTGCTCCTTTAATGACAATTTTATTCGTTGACATAATCCACCTCTATAAATCTTGCAAATATTTTTTTAGCTCTATTAGTTCGTCCCTAAGCTGTGCTGCCCGCTCAAATTGCAAATCAGAAGCAGCCTGTTTCATTTCCTTCGTTACCTTTACAATTCTTTCTTCCAGTTCTTTTCTGTCCATAGATTCCGGATCTTTCTCGGCAGTATATCTTTCGTCTTCTTCTGCTGTTTTCGTTGCACGAATTAAGTCTCTGACCTTCTTTTCAATCGTTTTAGGCACAATGCCATGGGCTTTATTATACGCATCCTGAATCTGCCGTCTTCTGTTGGTTTCCGATATGGCTTTTCTCATAGAATCCGTAATCGTATCCGCATACATAATCACACAGCCTTCAGCATTTCTCGCTGCCCGGCCTATGGTCTGAATCAGGGAGGTTTCTGAACGTAAAAATCCTTCCTTATCGGCATCCAAAATAGCCACTAAGGATACTTCAGGTATATCCAGTCCTTCTCTTAACAGATTAATGCCTACTAAAACATCAAATACATCCATTCTTAAATCTCTGACAATTTCAATACGTTCCAGGGTATCAATATCCGAATGCAAATATCTTACTTTAACACCCATTTCTTTCATATAATCTGTCAAGTCTTCTGCCATTTTTTTAGTCAGGGTGGTGACCAAAACCTTTTGCTTTTTTTCTACGCACTTTTGGATTTCATGAAATAAATCATCAATTTGTCCCTTAACCGGACGAACATCTACAATCGGATCCAGGAGCCCTGTAGGCCTTATAATCTGTTCTGCAACCACAGTAGAATGCTCGTACTCATAGGTAGAGGGGGTTGCGGACACAAATAATATTTGATTGATCTTTCTTTCAAATTCTTCGAATTTTAAAGGTCTGTTGTCAAGGGCGGATGGAAGTCTGAATCCATACTCTACTAATGTTGTTTTTCTCGCCCTGTCCCCATTATACATGCCTCTGACCTGAGGAATTGTAATATGGGATTCATCCACTATGATTAAAAAGTCCTCCGGGAAGTAATCAATGAGTGTATGGGGGGTACTTCCCGGTGGTCTTCCGGAAAGATGTCTTGAATAGTTTTCAATACCGGAACAATATCCTACTTCCCTCATCATTTCTATATCGAAATTCGTTCTTTGTGCAAGTCTTTGGGCTTCTAAAAGTTTATCCTGTTCCTTTAATTCTTTTACCCTCTGTGTCAATTCTTCTTCTATTGCCTGAATAGCTCTTTCCAGCTTGTCCTGGGGAATGGCATAGTGGGATGCCGGAAAAATAGAAACATGATCCCTTAATCCAATGACTTCTCCTGTTAAGGTATCGATTTCAGAAATCCGATCAATTTCATCTCCGAAAAATTCTACCCGAATAGCCCGTTCAGAAGAAGCTGCAGGAATAATTTCCACTACATCGCCCCTCACCCTGAAGGTACTTCTCGTAAATTCCATATCGTTTCTTGTATACTGAATATCTACCAGCTTTCTTAAAACCTCGTCTCTGCTTTTTTCCATTCCTGGTCTTAAGGAAAGTACCTGCGTACTGTAATCAATAGGGTCTCCTAAGCCATATATACATGAAACACTGGCAACAATAATAACGTCCCGTCGCTCTGCCAAAGCAGCTGTTGCCGAGTGGCGAAGTTTGTCTATTTCTTCATTAACCGATGAATCTTTTTCTATAAATGTATCCGTTTGAGGAATATATGCTTCTGGTTGGTAATAATCATAATAGCTTACAAAATATTCTACTGCATTGTTTGGAAAAAACTCTTTGAATTCACTGTAAAGCTGTGCTGCCAAAGTTTTATTGTGAGCAATGATTAGCGTGGGTTTTTGGACATTCTGTATAATATTTGCCATCGTAAAAGTTTTTCCAGAGCCAGTTACACCAAGAAGTGTTTGGAACTTATTTCCCTCTTTGATGGCTTTTGAGAGTTTCTCTATAGCTTCTGGCTGGTCCCCTGTCGGTTTATACTCGGACACAATTTGAAAATCTGGCATATTCTACCCACCTTCTATTTAATAATTATTCTTAATAACTCACTCATTATAGCATATGTTACAGCATTTGAAAACATATGTTTGCAAAAAATAACTTATATAAGATTTGACTAAAAGGTAAAAACGAGACATAATAAAACTAAAAAATGAGGTGATGAAATGACTTGGATAGATCTACTGACTGATAAAGCCTTAGAATTTGGTCCAAGGCTTCTTGGAAGTATCGTATTGCTGGTTGGTGGATTATGGCTTATTAAATTTTTAGTTAAAATCATCGACCGCTCTTTGGGAAAGAGTAAAACAGATGAGTCTCTCCATTCTTTTATAATTTCTTTATCCAGATTTGGATTAAAACTCATTCTATATGTTACTGTAGCTGCTACTTTAGGTGTTAAAGAATCTTCGCTCATTACTGCACTTGGGGCTGCTGGCTTGGCAATTGGCCTCGCACTTCAAGGAAGCCTTGCCAATTTTGCAGGAGGGGTTTTAATTTTAGCTTTCAGGCCCTTTAACGTAGGAGATTATATAGAAGCTCAAGGCTTCAGTGGAACTGTAAAAGAAATTCAGATCTTATACACGATCCTTTTAACCCCGGATAATAAAAAAATTGTCATTCCTAATGGGGAACTGTCTAATCATAGTGTTATCAATTATTCTGCCCAGGATACAAGGCGACTAGACCTTGTTTTTGGAGTGGGTTATGACAGCGATATATTAAAAGCTAAGGAAATTTTAAATACGATCGCCAAAAAACATCCATTGATTCTTAAGGATCCGGCATGGGTAATTGGTGTGTCGGAATTAGGAGAAAGGTCTGTAAACTTTGATGTGAAGTTATGGTGTAAAACTGAAAATTACTGGACCCTTTACTATGATTTTCGTGAAAAAGTAAAATTGGAATTTGACAAAGAAAAGATCACTATCCCCTATCCTCAAATGGATATTCATATTCATCAATAAAGGAGAATCTATATGCGTTGGCTGGATCAGTTAGAAAGAAAACTAGGTCGCTTTGCTATTCCTAATTTAATGACCTATATCATTGGTTTAAATGCTGTAGTATTTGTAATGACTTATCTTTCTCAGGAAAGTCTATATATGCTCATGCTCGATCCTGGACGAGTTTTAAACGGAGAAGTATGGCGGCTGATTACCTTTATATTCATACCTCCTACCACTTCTCCTTTATGGGCAGCTTTTGTATTGTATTTTTACTATATGATCGGTACTGCTCTTGAGCATGAATGGGGAAGCTTCAGATTTAATCTGTTTTATGTATTAGGAATGATTGGAACCATTTTATCCGCTTTTGTATCGAATTCCATTGTGTCCTCAACTTATATTAATTTATCCCTTTTCCTTGCTTTTGCAAGGCTTTATCCTGATTATCAAATTCTGATATTCTTTATTCTTCCTATAAAAATAAAGTATTTGGCCTGGCTTGACTGGATCATTTTTGCCTTTACCATTTTAGTTTATCCTTTACCCTATAAATTAGCGGCTATCGTTTCTTTAATCAATTACTTTGTCTTCTTTGGCAAGGATATTGTAACCAATGCCAAGACAAGCAGAGTCGTTCATCAAAACAGGCAACAGTTTAAAGCGCAACTTCCTCGGGACTTTACCATACACAAATGTACAATCTGCGGAATAACAGAAAAAGACGATCCTGACATGGAGTTTAGATACTGCTCCACTTGTGAAGGGGATTATGAATACTGTATGAATCATTTAAAAAATCATGAACACATAAGATAGTCACTCCGTCGCACTTATGAAATAAGAAAGTTTGATCCCTTGCAAGCAAGAGCAACTTTCTTATTTCATAAAAAAATAGAAATAGAACGTTTAAGACGCTCTATTTCTATTTTTTCCCTGTGAACATTTTAAAAAGCCCTACACTTTCCATATTTTCTAATCTGTATACTGCCAAAGGTTCTTGTATTAGCGGAATAATTCCTAAATCATTCACTCCTGAAGAATAGGCCTGATGTTCAATACATCTCGTTTTTCCATCTATCCCTATAATATCGATCCATATGAAAGTGAAATAATTATTAAACATGGATTTCATGTGAGCATAATTTTCTATCTCTGTACCATTAATTTTTAAGATAATGTCCCCTCGTCTAAGTCCTATCTTTTCTCCCAGTCCTTCTGGTTTTAAATCTAAAATTCTAACCCCTTTGTCCGGATAAGTATATAGAGGTTTAGAATTCCTTTCCCTGATCTGGCTTCGAACAATAAGCATCTCATGTAAAACAGGCATTAGAATAACACCCAGGCCTTGCAACCAAATCCTGTTGGGTGCAAAAACTGCAATAAGTAAGAGAAATAAACTATATGCCATAAGAGACAAGGAAGTTCTCCTGGATTTTTGCTCCGGAGTCATAGATACCGCAATATCTCCATATCCCAGAACTGCTGTAATGGGATAAATAGAATAGACGATTACACCATCCGCATGATCAACAATATTTTTCATAAGCGGCCACCAATTCGGCATGGCTATGCTCCCCTGAGGGACTGCAGCCACAACTTCCATAACGAGCAGTGCAAAAGGCAGCGGCCAATACCTCTGCATCATATAGGCAGAAGCGAACTTCCCATCTTTTTTGATAATCATCGGAATACTATCCTCCGCACCTTCCAGTAAAATTAGAAGAGACTCCATAAAGTGCAGTATCCCTACAAGAGCAATGATTCCCGGTATATCCAGATTCATATCTGGCAGTTTGACACCTAAAAACATTTGTCCCCTAAGAATAAAAGATAATATGCCCAGAAGGCCGCCAGCATAAGAAAAACATAAATACCTGAAATTAATCATTGCAAGCATGATCGCAATGGGGAGAAGAAAAACCATATAATCTGAAAGATGTATAGGAAGACCTATGGCAACCAGCAGGATGCTGGCACCTATACCGATTAAAATACCGCTCAAAACAGACTGAACCATCTTGCTGCCTATATTTTGCCGCATAAAAAGCAAAGTCGTTACTTCCATGTCTCCAATTTTCTTATACATTCTATACATTAAGTAAATAACAATCAAAAACCAAGGATGAAAAATGGCGGTTGCCACCGCCTGTAGTGTTGTATAAACCACCTGAAAAAAAGAATGCATCCCATCACCTATTCTTAGAGACTTTATAACTGCTCTTTTATGACTTCCAGTGCTTTCTTAAGCTGAATATCTTCTTTCTCATCCAAAGTTAACTTAGACTTTAAATCATCGGGCAATTCTACTACATAATCAGGTTCAATTCCTATGCCTTGGATGCATACACCACTGGGCGTGTAATATTTTGAAATCGTAATTTTGATTGCGGAACCATCACCTAAAGGATAAATCGACTGAACCAAGCCTTTTCCAAAGGTCGTTGTGCCTACCAATTTACCTTTATTATGGTCTTTTACTGCTCCTGACAATATCTCTGATGCGCTGGCACTGTTTTGGTTGACAAGGATCACTAACGGCACTTTGATTTCATTCGCATCAGATAAATACGTATCTTTTTTTCCATTTTTGTCTTCTGTGTAAACAATCATTCCTTCCGGAAGCAATTGGTCAGCGATTTTGGTTACAATAGAAAGCAGGCCTCCGGGATTATTTCTAAGATCTATGATCAGTCCTTTTTGTCCTTTGCTGGTCAAATCTTTATAAGCAGTCATAAACTGATCGTAGGTTACTTCATCAAAAGATACGATTTTGATATATCCAATGTTGCCGTCCAACATTTTATGGGAAACTGTAGGATAGTCAATATTAGCTCTGGTAATTTCTACATCAAAAGTTTTAAATTCAGACTTTCTGTAAACGGTTAATTTTACTTTGGTACCTGCCGGTCCTTTCATCATGGACACAGCCTCATTTAAATCATCTCCTGTCACTTCAAAATCATTGACTTTAATGATTTTATCACCAGGAATCAGTCCTGCCTCAGCTCCAGGAGACCCTTCAAAAGGTGAAACCACAGTAATCAATTGGTCCGTTTGATCCACCGATACAACAACGCCAATTCCAGCATAACGCCCGGTCGTCTCTGTCTGAAAATCCTCAAATTCCTCTTTACTCATGTATGTAGTGTAAGGATCTCCCACACCTGCCACAAGCCCTTTATACATTCCTTCTTCTAAAGCAACTTCATCTATCTTATCTACATAGAATCTGTTAAGATATGCAAGAATCTTATTTACCTTTTGGTTCATTCCTAAATTAGAATGTCCTGTCATTCCCATGGCAATACGAAAGCCGATGAATACGATGTTAACAAAAATAACAATCGACATCCCTACAGCTAAACCACTTAAAAATGATTTTTTATCTTTCATTCAATCGGCACTCCCTTAGTGATTATATTTTCATTGTATTATTCACTACTTATTATTATACCATAGTTAAAAGATTAAAGTCATTTTGCTAGAAAAAAATAAAGGACTAAGTCCTTTATTTTGATAAATATGGGATAGGATTTGTATGACTTCCATTGATTCTGACTTCAAAATGGCAATGGTTTCCAGTAGACTTTCCTGTACTTCCCACTTTCGAAATGACTTGTCCTCGTTGTACGAATTGGCCGACTGATGCAACTAACTGAGAATTATGACCATATAATGTAGTAATACCACTACCGTGATCAATAATGATTGTATAGCCATATCCATTAATATATCCTGCTGCGATCACTTCTCCATCGGCTGCTGCTAATACACTGGTTCCTGCAGGAGCAGGAATGTCAATACCGTTATGAAAAGCATAGCCTCCGTATACCGGGTCAGTTCTTCCTCCATAATAGGAGCTCAGTGTATAATACCCCGGAACAGGCCATTCAAATTGTCCTCCACTGTACACTCTCGTACTCTTTCTTGTAAGTTCTTTGATTTCTTTTTCCAATTGCTTGGAAATCTCTTCTTCCTCTTTAATAAGTTCCATGTAAGATGCTTCATCATCATTTAATTGAGCAATGAGTGTGGCTTTTTCTTGTCTAGCTTCCTCCAGGCTGTGTTTGACACCCAACTGATGTTTTTTAACCAGGGTAACTTCTTCTTTCTTTTCTTCTAATTCTTCCTTCTGTTCTTCTATTTTCTTTTCGTTCTCCTTCATTTCTTTAATTAAATTCTGATCATATTCCACAATCTTAGTAATCACATCTGCCCTGTTAAGAAAATCAGAAAAATCCTTGGACTGAAGAAGGACCTGCATATAGCCAACTCTTTTATTCATGTACATATATTTAAGACGTTCTTTAAAAGCCTCATATTGCGCTTCTCTTTCCGCTTCTGCTTTTTCAAGCTCATCTTGTTTTTGCTTTACTTCTGATTCTAAATCTTCCAGTTGTTCATTAATCTTTTCAAGATATGCATCCACTTGGGCCAATTCTTTATCCAGAGCCTCTATGTTCTGCATAATATTGGCCTTTTCTTCTTTGGTCTTTTTTAACTTTTCTTTTGCGTTTTTTAAATTCTTTTGAACTTCTTCCAGCTTACTTTTTTTCTCTTTCAGACTATTCGCATATACAGAGAAAATCGGACCACATCCGAGGACCATAATGAGTAGTAAAATGATCCCCCGTTTTATAACTTTATGCATACAATTCCCCCTACTAAATGAACAACTAAACTTTAAGATATCTTCTAATGGATATCGTACTTCCTATAACACCAATTCCAATACCTATTATGAGTGAAATCGGAGTCAGTACATTAAAAATCTCTCCCGGCGTTCTGAACACCAATACATTGCGAATAAATGTATTCTTTTCATAAATCAATTCTGTAATAAAATTATAGGAAAACCAAATAAGAACCAAAGGAAGCACAGAACCAATGATTCCAATAATAATGCCCTCTATGACAAAAGGCCATCGTATAAACCAATTGGTCGCTCCGATATATTTCATAATATTAATCTCATTTTTTCTGATATACACTGTGAGCCGAATGGTATTATCCATAAGCATTACGCCAATAAAGCCCAGTACAAGAATCAATACCAGGCTGATGAGCCGGATCATATTATTAAATCCTATAAGGATTTTGGTTTCTTCTTCTAAATATCTGATTTCTATTCCACTTAATTGATTTAGTTCTGCAACAACCTCTTTTTGATATCTAATATCGTCCAGTGTAATTTCAAAGGAAGGGGGTAATGGATTATCGTTTTCTAGTCCATCTAACAGCGAGCCATATTCCCCCCACTCTTCTTTTTCTTTATTCAAAGCCTCTTCCGGAGAAATGTAGACAACTTCATCAATATGGTCAATTTTTCTAATTCGCTCTTCTAAATCTCGAATTTTATCTTCCGAAACTTCTTCATCTGTACAAAAAACTGTGATTCCTGCAGTTTCTTCTAAAGTCTCCAGTATATAGTCAACATTCACAGCAATACAGTAAAATATGCCCACAATCATTAAGCAGGAAGCAATCGTTCCGATTGATGCCAGCGACATCAATCTATTCCGCCAAATGCCGCGAAAACCTTGACCCACAAAATATTTCATGGTTCTAATCTTCATCGCTGTATCCACCCTTTTGTAAATCTCGAATCAGTACGCCTTCTTTTATTTCTATGACTCTTTTCTTCATTTTGTCTACAATGTCTTTTTCATGGGTTGCAATGATGACTGTAGTCCCTCTGTCATTAATGTCTTTTAATAATTTCATAATTTCCCATGAGGTTAGTGGGTCCAGGTTCCCCGTAGGCTCGTCACATATAAGAATAGGAGGATTGTTTACAATAGCTCTTGCCAAAGCCGTTCTTTGCTGTTCTCCTCCTGATAACTGCGAAGGGTAGCATCTGGCTTTCTTAGCCAAGCCTACCATAGAAAGTACCATTGGTACATTCCTTCTTATTTCTTTTGGTGTTGCTTCGACAATTTGCATCGCAAAGGCAACATTCTCGTACACTGTTTTATTGGGAAGTAATCTGAAATCTTGAAATACAACCCCTAATTTTCTTCTTAAAAAAGGAATTTCTTTCTTTTTTAAGTGCGTGATATTTTTATCACTAATGATAATTTCTCCTTCGGTAGGTTCTATTTCTTTTAACAAAAGCTTGAGCAGAGTGGATTTTCCAGAACCGCTGCTTCCTATAATAAAAACGAACTCTCCTTTTTCGATCGATAGGGATATGTTTTTTAAAGCTGTTACATTGTTCGGGTAAATTTTTGTAATATTATGCAATTCAATCAAGTTATCCCCTCCCATAAGAGGCATAAAATCCATTTTATTTTACAATATTCTATATTAAATAGCAATATACATTACGCCTTAGGGAGTAATACTAATATGACATTTTTTCCATATAGTTCATATATTTGCTAACCATCATGGTGATTTTAAAAGTAATGGCATCTTCAAAATTTCTTAAATCTAAACCTGTCATTTTTTGTAGTTTATCAAGTCTATATACTAAAGTATTTCTATGAATGTAGAGCTGTCTTGATGTCTCTGAGACATTCAAATTATTTTCAAAGAACTTCTGAACAGTTGTTAAGATCTCTTCATCAAATTCTTCTATCGTTCTTCCATGAAGTACTTCTTTAACAAACATATGGCAAAGAGGTACCGGCAGTTGATAAATCAAGCGGCCAATGCCCAACTGATTATAACTTATTATGTGTTTTTCACTATAGAAGATTTTTCCTACTTCCAATGCCATCTTAGCTTCTTTGTAAGATCTTGATACATCCTTTAAGTCTTCAACCATAGTTCCTACCGCAACAGAAATGGTACTCATGGCTTCGCTGCTTAATGTATCATAAATCATTCTTGCAACTTTTTCTTTATCCTCCATGAGCTCTTTTTCTTTTACTTCTTTTACTAAAATAATATTTCTTTCATCTACTGCAGTAACAAAATCCTTTGATTTGGATGGGAAAATGCTTCTTACTACTTCTTTGATATTGATGTCTTTATCCGGTTGGGTTTCTATGAGATATACAACCCTTGGCACATTGTTTTCAATATGAAGTTTTTTAGCCCTGTTATAAATGTCTACCAAGAGCAGATTATCCAGGAGAAGATTTTTAATGAAATTGTCCTTGTCATATCTTTCTTTGTATGCCACCAAAAGGCTTTGAATTTGGAATGCTGCCAGCTTACCAATTCGGTATACTTCCTCATCTTCTCCTCGAACAGCAACGACATATTCCGCTGTGTTTTCATCAAAAACTTTAAAATAATGATATCCTTGAATCAGTTGACTTTCTGCCTGAGAATTCACGAAATCTTCTACGATTTCCATATGCATTCCTATTTGATTTTCTTCTGTAGATGCCACAACTTTAGCTTCAATATCTGTGATGAAAAAGTCCCGTCTTGTAATGGTTTTTAAGCCATCAATTGTACTTTGTAAAATTTGGTTTGAAATCATACCATCAACGCTCCTAAATAAATTTTTTGTTTATTTATTGCTTTTATTTTATATTATAGTAGAATTTCTTAAAAAAAAAAAGAAAATACACAAATAATGTGTATTTTCCTTTTATCTTTTTCATTAGCAATATTAATTAGTAATAGTTTGCTCTGTTTCTTTGTCGAATACATGGATTCTATTTACATCTAAAGCAATTTTAAACTTGTCACCTGGTTTTGCCTGGCATCTTGGATCTACACGAGCAGTCAAGTTTTGTCCTTGACATACCATGTATAAGAATACTTCTGCACCAAGCATTTCTGTTACTTCAATGTCACATGTAATAATGCTGTCTGGAGATACTTCAAGGAAAGCTGGTTCATCATGGAGATCTTCCGGACGAATACCCATGATTACTTCTTTGCCTTCATAACCACCTTCTATAAGTTTCTTTGCTTTTTCTTGTGGAAGTTTGATTTCTTCATCTCCGAAAGTGAGAATAATATCATCTCCACGTTTAACTACCTTAGTATCAATAAAGTTCATTTGTGGTGAACCAATGAATCCTGCAACGAATAAATTATTTGGTTTTGAATATAGGTTGCTTGGTGAATCTACCTGTTGGATAATACCGTCTTTCATTACAACGATTCTTGTACCCAATGTCATAGCTTCTGTTTGGTCATGGGTAACGTAGATGAATGTAGTTTGAAGTCTTTGATGAAGTTTAGAAATTTCTGTTCTCATCTGTACCCTTAATTTTGCGTCCAAGTTAGACAGAGGTTCGTCCATTAAGAATACCTTTGGCTCACGAACGATAGCGCGCCCCATCGCTACACGTTGTCTTTGTCCCCCGGACAATGCCTTTGGTCTTCTATCTAACAAATGGTCAATATCAAGGATCTTTGCTGCTTCACGAACACGTTTATCAATTTCATCTTTAGGCGTTTTACGAAGTTTTAATCCAAACGCCATATTGTCATATACAGTCATATGCGGATACAAAGCATAGTTTTGGAACACCATGGCAATGTCTCTATCTTTAGGAGCAACATCGTTACATAGCTTATCGCCTATCCATAATTCTCCTGAAGATATTTCTTCGAGACCAGCGATCATACGAAGTGTTGTTGATTTTCCACATCCAGATGGTCCAACAAAGATGATAAATTCTTTGTCCGCTATATCCAGATTGAAATCTTTTACTGCAACGAATCCATTAGGATACTTCTTTGTAACATTCTTCAATTTCAATTCTGCCATTACAATTGCCCCCTTAATAAATAGTTATCAAACAATCTCAGTGTATAAATACTATACTATATTTAGATAATTTGTACTATTGCTCTTTTTAACAAATCCTAAAAAATTCCTTTGTTTAAATTGTATATGTGCTTGTCTGTATGAAAAATTTTTGGTTATTATTCTACATTATTCAACATGGCCATTTTATATATTGATGATAAAAACCTTGTTTTAAATGGAAACAATTGTAATGTATTGTTAATATTCTATAAATCCCTCACCTAAAACTTCTCTCACATCTCCTACAATTACGAAAGCTTTAGGATCTTCATTCTTCACTATTTCTTTTAACTGAAAAATTTCTTTTTTAGATACAACACAAAATAGGATCTCTTTTTCTTGTTTTGTGTACATACCTCGTCCATTTAACCCCGTTATACCTCTGTCCATTTTTTTCATTATCTCATCTGCAATAACTTCTGCTTTATCGGAAATAATAAATGCTGCCTTGGAAAAATTGATACCTTCCAGCATATTATCAAGTACTTTCCCTGAAATATACACAGAAATAATGGCATACATCGCTTTTACAGGGCCAAAAATAAATACACCCATAGTGATGATCACTGCGTCCAAAGCCATCATCATACGTCCTACAGGAAGATGCTTAAAGTAGTGTTGAATAATGCTGGCAGCAAGATCTGTTCCTCCTGTTGTGGCAGAAGCTATAAATACAAATCCGATGCCTATACCAGCCAAAACACCTCCAAATAGACTGGAAAGCAAAATATCTGCAGGAATTTCCGGTAAAAATTTTGTGTAATACAGAGCAAAAGAAAGATAAAATGTAGCAAACAATGTTTTTGCGCCAAACATTTTCCCTCTTAACATAGTACCGATTAAAAACAGGGGGATATTTAATGCGATATTCGTAAACCATAAGGGAATTCCTCCGGCAAAATAAGGTTCAGTAAGGGCTTTGATTGCAATAGCCAGGCCGGTCACTCCACCTGTCACAAGATCTTGCTTCTCAAAAAACAAATTTATGGCACAAGCTAAAAGAGTCGTTCCAACAATAATAAGTAAATAATCCGTTATAACCTTTTGTTTCTGCGATTGCCCCATGTTTTCCCTTCTCCTTGATCATGTTTTGAATTTACTTGTTTTTATTTTTAGCGGAAAGTTTCACTACCTCCCATGCAAATACAGGAAGCTGAAGCATCCTTTTTGCCCTTGTAGGCTGAGTAATCAAACGGTAAAACCATTCTAAACCCAGTTTTTGAAATGCAACAGGTGCTCTTTTAACCTTTCCTGCCATAACATCAAAACTTCCTCCGACACCTATACATACTTTAACAGGAAGAACTCCTCTATTTTTTTCTATCCATTTTTCCTGCTTGGGTGCACCTAAGCCCACTAACAGAAGATCTGGTTTCGCTGCCTGAATTCTTTGAATCACTGCTTCTTCCTCAGATTCTTTGAAATAACCATGGTCCGTTCCTGTAATTTTTAATCCTTTATATTTTTTCTGCATGACTTTGGCGGCTTCCTCTGATACCCCAGGAGCTCCTCCTAAAAAGTATACCGTATAGTCCGTAGTTGCCATATGAGCAAACAAGTTCTGAACCAAATCATACCCTGCTACTCTTTCGGGAAGCTTTGGTCCTTTGAGCAGCCTTGACGCCAATACCACGCCAATTCCGTCCGGTACAATGAGTGAAGCATGATAAAGAGCATCCATTAATGCTTTATCTTTTTGTGCTGCCATAATGATTTCCGGATTCGGCGTATAAACAGAATGACATTCTGTAGTTTCAAAAAAACTAAATACCCTGGATACAGCCTGTTCCATTGTAATGACATCAATAGGAACATCCATTATATTGATTTTACTTTCTGTAGCTTTTACCCCATTCTCAGACAATCTCCCCACTCCTTATGACTCTTGATTCTTTGTGAAATTTTCTGCTCGTAATAAATATATACTTCTGTGCTTACAATACTTACAAAATACTGTTTTTTATAACTTCTACAGCCATATTTCTTTGTTCCAGCAATTGATTTCTTCTGGTTTTTATGGTTTCTTTCATTTCATCCAGATGGTTCAATGTCGATTCTAAATAATGAATTGCTTTATCTTGATCCAGTTCATAAATGTCTATCACTTTTCCAGCTTCCATAGCTTCTACAAAGCTTTTTACCTTTGGGTCATAGGATATTCCCATATAAGGAACACCTGCAGCCGCTGCCATAATAAGAGAATGCAGCCGCATGCCCAACACATAATCCAAAGTAGCCGTAAAGTCTAAGATACTTTGTGGATCGTGCTCTCCATCATATACCACAGAACCGGGTAAAGAAGCACATATTTTTTGGGAAAGCTCCACATCCTCCGGATCATGCATAGGAATGAATATGATTTCCCATCCTTTTTGATCAAACCAATTGAGTATGCCTTTTATTTTATCAAAAAAATGTTCTTCTACCTTCCATGGTCTTAAATATACCCCGAGGCGTTTTTTAGTATCTTTTTGCCTTTCTTTAGGATTAAGCTTTAAAACAGGGTCTGCTACAACTTCAATTTCTCTTTTTACCCCCATTTTTATAAGCTCTTCTTTTGACTGCTGATCCCGTACAGAAATATAGTCCACTTTATTGGCAATCCATCCAATCAAAAGCCGATTGAATTTCATGTTGACAGGGCCAATTCCCTGTGCATAAAAGATAACTTTTTTGCGGAAAAACTTTGCAATCATTACAATAGAAAGATAATACACGATACTCTTCCAGCCTGTTACATCCTGAAGAAGGCTCCCTCCTCCGCTGATTAACACATCAGCGTTTTTAATAGCGGCTATAATCTCTTTATACTTCCACCTGTTCACAGCCTCTACATGATATGTAGAGGCTGTTTCATGAGGCTTATTGGATAGCACAGTAATTTTAACATGCTCTCCAACTTCTTCTTTTAATGTTTTTATGATCGAATACAGGACTGCTTCATCCCCTGCATTGTCAAATCCGTAATATCCTGATACAACTATACTTCCCATAGATTCCATCGTCTCCCCAGTTTTATAATCCAATTAACGATATATACAAGTATTACGCCTCCGATCATGCCAATCCAAATCCCGTGAAAACTCCTAATAAGAGAAATCATAATTGGGGTATGAATATGCGCGTAGGTATTTACCAGGGATATTTGTCCTATAACAGCACCTAAAAGCAATGGGAAATACCTTTCTTTATATCCATAATACAGCATGAAAATCATCAGAGGATGACCGATTAAGAATTCTTTGGTTCGCGGACGTACCCCAAGGATTTTGCGCAGTGCATTTCTGAACATAATTTCATACGTTGAGGCTTGTCCTGTATTTCCTGTCCTTTGAACATACACGATAAGCGCTATTCCTAATATTCCAATAATCAGGAGGGTTAAATAGGTAATAGGATTCTGAAGGAATTTCTTAACTTTCTTAATTTCCAGCTCTCCTCTTTTATATTCAAGCAGTAAAAATACCAGAAGAAGAGGAATGACATGGGCAACTTTAACCCCTCTGAACATATCTATGGTCAGTGTAGAAGATGTTTGAGACATTAGCCCTATGATCGTCAGAGCTCCTCCAAAGGATATAAAACAAATCTTAAAGAATGTAAGTATGATTTGCTTCCAGGATTTATTCTCTTTGTCTATGCAGGTTATTACAGCCCAGGTAGGATAAAGGATGGCTGCAGCCAATGCCATTAATTGCCTTGCCAGGATTGGACGAATTTTTAACAGCCCTGTCCATACGAAAAGTCCTCCTAAGGCAAGAAGCCATGCCCATTTTTCCCATTTATTCTTATCTGCCCATCTTCCGAAAAGAATAAGCAAGAAAATTGGTCCAAATCCGATGGTCCAAATCATCAACGGGTTGGATACGGGGAGATTCATAGGCTTTGGATTTGCAACAACTGTATATCCCGATTGATTTAATTCATTGCGAATATCCTCTACCATTTTAAACCAATCTTCATAATCCTTTTCAGGTTCTGCAGTATTGGGCATTTTTACAAGTAGAGCTTTCATATTTCTTTCTTCAGCAGCAAGAAGGTATCTGTCAACGATCTGTGCCGGAGTTAAAGTAGATGTTTCTCCCTCAGTAACGGTATGAAGGCGTATGGTATTAAAGTCTTTCCCTCCCTGGCTTGCCTTACGGATCAAAGTATAGAGTCCCTTTTGCTTATCTGAAAAGAATTCAATTATACCTATTGTATGGTTTTTGGCAAATTCGGTCATTACAGGCAAATCAAATCCAGGCACCGTTGAATCATTAAAATAAACCGTTCCTAAATTTGGAATATTCTCTACATCCTTTAACACATATTCTAAAGCTTCTTCAGTTACGTTGTTCCATGAACGGATTTGAGGAGAAACAGATAATCCCTGATCTGCAATGATTTTCAGATCATCCATGGGATATCCTGTTCCCAAGTTTAAAATGACGTTATTGGATACTCCGGTATCTAAGAATACTTCATTATTAATCGTGACTGCATCATATTCTCCTAATTTATAAGCCATGTGTTCTTTGATTGTATCGCGGACGGCATCATCTGAAATCCATATATAATAGTGGTTTGGAATAATAGATTTTAAATCTATACCATCCATCATTCCTAAAATCTTTAATTCGGCTCCCGTAAATGCAGTTACTTCTCCCAGTTCTTCCCAGCTGGTCATTGACCCGGGAGATGCAGCTTTAATGGTCTGTTCTTTGATTAAGACCCCTGTTACTCCTGCATCTTTTAATCTTTTTACCACTGTTTCTAAAGATTCTTCATAGGTTTCCGCTGCCTTTTTAATATCACTGTAGTTGGCAAGGATCTCTACTTCTCTTTGATTTTTTTCTACTGAAAATCTGATAAACCCTTGTATCCCTGATAGAATCAGGGATACGATAATAACTGCTGTAGGCAGTAGACCAAATATCTTCTTCATCATTTGCCTCCTAATATATCTTGTATTTATGGCAGAATTTTATACTCTCCTCTTATCATGAACACAGAATCCATCTCTGCATAAATCCCTCTTCCATCATCCCTCGGTATAATGAGCAGATGATATTTAGGAATGTTTTGTCCACTACTGATATCTACTCCATCTGTAATATCCTGCAGTCCTCCCTGCTCAGACGTGATGGCCAGTCCTTTTCCACCTCGTAAAATAATCTCAGTACTTTGTCCTCCGACTAGAGTCTGACCCGCAGATACATTCACTACTTCAAAAATCATTGAGCTTCCATTAGAAGATGAACTATTATTTGACAAAATGCTTCCCAGTAAGTCTGTGACTTCTTTAACCCGGGCATCCACATAACTTTTGGATACTAAAGGATCCTGATTGGTTCCCGGATCAACTCCCATGGCTTTTCCTGTCCCAAAAAACAGTCCACATATAAAGACAGATAACGTAAAAGCAATACGTTTCCATTTCTTATTCATTGAGAACTCCCCCCTAATTTACAATAACAGCTGGATATACTGGCTGAATATCGTAATAAATCTCCGAATCTTTTATTCTAAACCTTAATATTGAAAAATCATTGTAGAGATTCACATCCTGGCCAGAATACCATAATCCGTTCAGATTGATATATCTTACGCCTTCTTTAACCTGAACACTTGTAGTATAACCTTCCGCACTGACTACAAATATATTCTTGCCCTGTTCTTCCCGCACTTTTTTGAGTACATTATGGAATAATTCTGCTTCCATAGAATCTTTAAAACTTCCTGAACTTAAAGGATTCTTATCCATAACAATGATAATATGGGGTTGTTCCGTCTGCAGATCTTTTTGCAGGTACTTCCACTGTTCAGGATTGGTAGCTCTGATTCCGCCCTTTGATGCACTCAGTTGAATAATTCTTGTGTTGTTTAAGTCTTTTACAGCATATTGGCTGTTCCAGATCATATGAGGCACTTTAATGTCGGATACTTTGATATCTGTACTGCCTGCATAAATACTAAAAGAAGCATTGTTCATTTGAGCAAGGACTTCCCTTTGAACCACTTCATCCAGCAATGTGTTTTTATTGGATGTTGTGCCAAAAACAGTGATGTCAACAGTATTTTGTCCGGAATCTTTTGATAAGGACTTCTCATATTTGTCCTTAATCTTAGTGCTTGAAGGCAAATTATTTCTATTTACTTCCGGAGAAGCTATGGTGGATATGTGGTCGATGTAAAGAGTGTTATTTCGCTCTGCGGTATTGTTCAGAGTAACTGCATAAATTCTGTCTAAAGAAATTGGAGATACTGCAGTTTTTGGTATTTCTGCCTTTACATATTTCCAACCCTTCCAGTCAATTTGACTCGCAAAATTAATGGTATGGCTGCTTCCATTGCCATCAATAATTCTTCCCCTTAACCAATCTTTTGATGAATCTCCATAAACCCACATACCAATGGCTTTAGAATTTGCTTTCAGGTTTAAAGGCTTCTTAAATTGTAAATAAGCCGCCTGAGTTTCATTAGGCTTTGCTTTAAAAGAATAAGTCATCTTTACTGATTTTTTCCCTTCGTAACTTACAGTGCTGTCAATGGTAACCTGGCCGGTTACATAGCTTGGATAACTTGTCCACTCTACATTTGCCTGGGATTCGAAGGATTCCACAGCAGTCACTTGTTCGCCGATTACCACAGGAACATATACTTTTATCTCTCCCAGTGCCCCTTCCAGTACACCTTGTCCAGAGCTGTTTCCTGCAATAAATTTACCATCCTTTACTGTTCCTAAGACACCATCGACTTTCCATGTTAACTTATTCCAGTCAATGGAAGCCCGATATCCTTCTCCGTCTAAGCCTTCGACTTTCAGATTCACGCTTTCACCGGGTTTTAACTGAATGGCTTCAGGAGTAACTTTTAATTCCTGTGGAGTTCCCATACAGGTTAATGTGGTCCTTCCTTTGACATCTCCAATTTGTGCAGTAATAATACCGGTTCCAACAGATTCAGGATAAAATACATTCCCTGACCATTTCCCGGATATGTTTTCTGTACTCCACTTGATTTCATTTATGGAAATATTAACAGGGTTTAAATTTTCATCGTATCCTATTACACTCATTTCAACGCCCGTATTTTTAAATACTCTGGTATATTTAGGTACAATACGAATTCCAGATAAACTTCCTGTTGGTACATCTAAAAAAACTCCAAGCCCGTTGACTACTTTCCTCTGGGTTCCGTCAGAAGGCTTGTTTAGAAGTGTTACTTCTGCTTTTCCCGCTGGCTTTGCTGCCATGGTAGTAGAACCGCCACCATCTAAATGGATGGCATCATATATACCATATCCCAACAGCAGAGAAGTCATTTCACCATGGGTTGCCCCTAAACTTTGATTCCTGCCGTCTACAGCAATCAGATATACTGTTGTGCCGTCTTTAGAAATACCTAATGCCGTTCTTGGATTTCTTGCATTAGGAGACACTAGATGACCTGGATTTGCAGGAACGCTTCCCTTGTCCACTATTTTTCCTGCGCCGCCTAGCGCCATTTTGATCTTGCTTAAGTCAATAGATGTCTGTAAATCAAAGGTTACTCTCTGCCCTATTTGAAATTGATTGATCTTTGGAACGGCCACCGATTCTTCTATGGCAATAACATATCCGTCTTTAGGAATCTCAACAGTCTCACCTTTTTGAGAGATATATGTAATCACGTCATTTTCCACAACAATTTTGTACAAAGTATTATTGATTTTGTCCACCTGAGCAGTTGTGGTATATGCATTTCTGTCTAAGTATACGCCTTTCTTAAATGTTGTTACCTTATTGATTCCTGCAATTTCAAAAGATACCCTGTCTTCGTTATAAAAATACATAGCAACTTTGCAGTAATCAATAAATGGCATACCGCCTTCATCCATGAAAAAGGTGGTCCATTGATTTTCTTTTAAATTGACATAATTGCTGGCAGAGATCAGTTTTCCATCCCTGATAACCATTCCTAAAGAAGCTGTTGGGTTTTTGGACATATCAAAAAAGTCCCCATTAATACCGGCTACGGCTCCATTGGATTTAACCAAATCGGTAGTTGTTTCTTTCAGATTATACTCATTCCTGGACTCAATAACATCCAAACGTATATAAGGATTGGTTATATCCACTTTTAAAATATGGGTATCCAGCCAGCCGTCCTCTGTTAAACGTCTGTCTTTTATGTAAGTAACTCCTTTTCTGATTTCCTGTTCATCCACCTGTTTATGTAATACATTGCTCAGCGCAGCTTCTGCGACTTGCGGAACCACATTTGTTAAAACAAAGCAAAAAATAAGACATATGTAAAATATTTTATTGTATCTTCGTTTCATTAATCAATTCCTCCTTCATCGATGATGTCACAATAGCATTTATTGCCTAACCTTTATGATCCCCCCTTATTTTTGTATTTTTTTGCATAACTATATATAGATTAACACCGGGGATACTAGAAATCAATGGCACATAATGAAAAACTGTATTCGCATGAATACAGTTTCCATACCATATATTATTTTTCACTCAGGCCCAATACAATTTGAATGTCTACATCATCGCTTAAAGCGGATTCGTCAACAATCACTGTACTGTTTTTAAAGTATGCCTTTAAGTCTTCTCCCCATCCTTCTTTACGGACGAAAATTCTTGTGTTTTGTTCCCTGGTTCCTTCATAATTTCCTATATGAACAACATTATATCCGTCAGATTTTAGTTGATCGCCGGTAGTCTGAGCCAATCCTGACACAGACCCGCCATTCAACACTTCGATCCTTGCATTCTTACTGTTTGCTGTCGTAGTCGCTTCATTCTTGTCATCTGAGAAGAATATTTTTTCTACCAATTCTTTTGTGCCTTCTTCATCATGAATGAAATAAGATTTATTGCCAATGTATTGGGCTTCTCCAGGAATTGTAGTCATTTCTATATTGTTAAGATCAATATCATCTAAGTATTGCACATACTGCAGAGCATCAGTCAAGTCTACATCTGTCTCTACATAATCAAAAAGTATCTTAACAATTGCCGGAGCATTTTTGATATTGGAAGGGCTTAACATCTTTTGGGCAAAAGCCTTTAAGAATTTTTGCTGGGTTTGTATTCTTCCTAAATCCCCGTAATCTTTTCTATAGCGCACCAGCTGTTCTGCCTGTTCTCCATTTAAAGTCTGGGGTCCTGCCTTTAGATTAATGTATAATCCCCCGGCTCTGTCTACATAGTAGTAATCTCTGTCCAGGGTCATTTCAACACCGCCTATTTGATCTACGATTTTACGGAATGCTTCAATATCCACTTTAACAAAGTAATCTATATCGATCCCTAAAAGTCTTTCTACTTCTTTAACAGAATATTCGTTAGCCTTTTCTTTCCCTGCATAGGCATGAACTTCATTGATTTTAACCGTATCTGGTACTCCGGATGTTCTGCTTCTCATATCTGCAAGCATGGATTCTGTTAAGAATACTCTTGTATCCCTTGGAACGGAAACAAGATTGATTTTTTTGGTTTCACTGTTAAACGTCGCTACAATGATTACATCTGTTCTCATTCCGCCTTTGTCTACTCCAAATATGGCTACATTGGTCCTGATTTTTTTAGGCGTTTTTTTAAATAAATCCATAACACCTTTTTTTTGCTGATTCTTTTGGCTGGGCATCATCCCATCGAAATCATTCTTTGCAAAATGCAGATATCCATAAGCTCCTATGCCAGCTAAAACCAAAAATGAGAAGACGATTAAAAATACAATGGAAAAAAATCTTTTAACCAAATACTGTTTACTTTTTTGTTTCTTATTCGTTTTAGCCATTGATTTCACCTCAAAGTTCTTTGCTATTTTTATAATTCGAACAACTTGTCCAATATTTCCTTAGTTTTTTCTTTGTCTTGCATTTCGTACCAAATTCCGTCGATCTTTTCTCCTTTAGTCGGAATGGTTACCATGTTTTTATTCTGGAAAATGTCCTCTGACTTAACATCTAATAAATATTGAATATACTTCATTCCATCCAGAAGGCTAAAATCTGTCTCTATATTTTTGTAACCTTCTCTAACAACTTTTGATATTTCAACAGGATTTCGCATTTCCATAATTTTTTTCGTCAAGGACTTTATAACCAGCTGTTGCATTCTGATTCTTCCAAAATCTCCATCTGCATGCCCATAGCGATTTCTGACAAACTCTTCTGCCTTCTCACTGTCCAATATCTGTGTATCTCCATTTGGCAATTCTACTTCTACTCCTCCTACCAGATCAATAACAGCTTTAAAACCGTCCAAATCGATCTTTACATAATAATCAAGAGGAAATCCTACTATTTGTTCTGCTATTTCTTTAATTGCTTTTACTGCCTTATCTTTATCTTTAATACGATTATACACTTCTGTAAGTTTACTATAATTAACCTTTATATTAGGATTGTTTTCTTTAATTGAAGAAAATCTAGGATCTTCAAAATCCACATAAAAATCCCTGGGAATAGAGATCAGGCGTATCTCTTTGCTAGTTGGGTCAAAATGAACAACCATAACTACATCTGTCAATACCTTAGATTCATCCAAACCAATAATCAAGCCTGTAATATTTTGGGGTTCATGATTCTTTTTATCTTTATTTTTATCCTCTTTTACTATCTCTTGTTTAATCTTGTCGCTATCTATTATATTTTCATCCGATTCCAGTTCTTGTCCTTTTGAATCGGAAGTTCTTATAAAAAGCAAAAAACTTCCTAATACTACAATGATCCCTATGATAATGGTAACTATTTTTTTAATATTATTATGAGATTTTAAACTATTATTAGTATCTTCCACGTTTTTCCCCCTCATACCTCCAACATAATATTATCCTACATAAATGATAAAGTTGCAACAAAAGCATAAAATTTCCTGCAAAATGATTGAAAATCGGCTTATATTTGCATTGGAATATCACCGTAGTATATAATAATCCAAAATAATTTAAATGTAAATTAATTTTGATGATAAATCTCTTTTTGTAAAAAAATAAAATGTTTGAGGTGAATAGAATGCAATTTAAGGATAAAGTTGTTGTCATTACAGGGTCTTCCAGAGGAATCGGAAAAGAAATCGCCCTTTCCTTTGCAAAAGAAGGCGCAATTGTTGTCATTAACAGTTCCACAAATATTAGTGCTTTAGAGACTTTGCAAGAAGAAATACATCTTTTAGGCGGGCGTTGTCTTTATTTTCTGGGAGACGTATCCGATTATGATTTTGTTGCATCCATGTTTGAAACCATCCATGAAAAATTTAATCAGGTTGACATACTTATCAACAATGCTGGTATTTCTTATATAGGGTTATTCACAGAAACCACACCTCAGCAGTGGAAAAGAATCATCGATGTGAATTTGACTTCTCTTTATAACTGTTGTCACGCAGCCCTTCCTCCCATGATCAGAAATCATCACGGAACCATATTAAATATCTCATCCATCTGGGGTGTTAGCGGTGCTTCCTGCGAGGTGGCCTATTCGGCATCAAAAGGAGGCGTAAACAGCTTCACAAAGGCTCTGGCCAGGGAGCTGGGACCTTCAAATATAAGAGTCAATGCCATAGCCTGCGGAGTGATTGACACACAAATGAATACCTGGCTTGATGATGATGAAAAAAATACCCTCATTGATCAGATCCCTCTGATGCGAATGGGAAATCCGAAAGATGTCGCAAACTTATGTCTTTATCTTTGCTCTGACGCTGCCAATTATATGACAGGGCAAGTGATTACTTTAGATGGGGGCATGATTTAGAAGCTTTATCAGTTCCTCTTTAATGAACTGCATATCTTCTGATTTTCTTTCCATTTGAGGGGTACTCACAGAAAACTTTTTAACCACACTGGCCGGTTTTGGAGACAATACAAAAATTTCATCCCCCAACAAGAGTGCTTCGTCCAAGTCATGGGTTACAAAAAGGATGGTGTTCTTTATAGATTGATGCAAATTATAAATCTCTTTCATGAGTATGGCTTTTAATTTTAAATCTAATGCCTGAAAAGGCTCGTCCATTAAAAGAATCTCATGGGGGTGTAAAAAGGCTCTCATAATAGACACCCTTTGCTTCATTCCTCCGCTTAATTCTTTAGGGTATGCGCCCTCGTACTCTTTAAGCTCCATAAGCTCTAAAAGTTCATCGATTTTTTGCCTTTCTTTTTTGGGACATACAAGTTCCAAATTTTTTCTGACGGTTTCCCAAGGCAATAATCTAGGTTCCTGGAAAATATAGCTGACCCTTTGACCTTTTAATTCTATTTTCCCCTGATCAGGTTTTTCCAGTTCTGTAATCAGCCTGAGCATAGTAGTTTTCCCACAACCAGAAGGCCCCAGTAAGGAATATATTTTGCCCTTTTCTACAAAAAGGCTGAAATCTTTAAGAACGACTACATCATCATAATGTTTGGTTACATTATTTAGTATAAGCATTTTTTCACCGCCATTTTTTTGTATATGCTGCTTCTAACCTTTTGATTAAGGCACTGGACCCATAGCCCAAAAGCACAAGGATGCCCGACCACACAATGACCTCAGCGATTTCTAAATTAATCCGGGCTACTCCCATGGCAGCACCGATTCCAGTTCTTGCTGTCAAAAGTTCTGCCATAGCGACTCCTTTCCAGGTTAAGCCGCTGCCTATGGAACATCCTGCAAGCCAATAGGGAAAAATTTGAGGAAAATAAAAGTGAAGGATTCTTTTTTTAAAAGAAATTTTATAAACCTTCGCCATTTCCATAAGCTGCTTGTCCAGCTGCTTTGTGCCTTCCATAACGTTCACGATAATAAAGGGGATGACGATGATCCATATGATGAAAATAGCAGCTGCCCCGTCCCCTGTACCAAACCAAAGCCATCCTAGAATCAGCCATGATACAGTGGGTGTAGTCTGGGTTAATATCAAAAAAGGATAGAAAAAAGCTTCTATTTCTTCTCTAAGCCCCATCCAAAAGCCTAAAGGTGTTCCAATCAATATAGCAAGTAAAAAACCAAGAAGGCCCCTTATTATAGAAATTACAATGTCCTTCCAAAACTCTGGCTGTACAGCCAAATCAACCAGAGTTTTTACCGTTTCAACAGGAGAAGGCATAATTAAAGGTCCAACAATGGATGATAAAGTCTGCCAAATAATAATGAATATAAAAATAGAAATAAGAAGGTAAGCCTTCTTATTTCTTGTAATAGAATCCTTCATCGGGTAGTTTTCCCCCTATCATTTCTCCTGATATTTCGTTTAAAGCATTTAAATATGTTTCCACATCTTTCTTGGCTTCTTGAGCTGAAGCAAATTCTAATTTTGTTCTTTCCATGGATTTTTCAAAGATTGCAGCAGGTATTTCCAGCTTTTCTTCTATTAAGGATGATACGGAGGATGGATCTTTTACAACGGCTTCTAAGGCTTCCTTATATGCATTCTGGAAAGCTTCAACCACATCAGGATATTCATTGGCAAAGGATGTTCTGACTGCAATACCTGTCTGAGGTAATTTGCTGCCTTCTCCATTAATCTTCTCCCATTCCGTGCTGTAATCCATAGCAATCTGCATATTTTCTGCCTTTAGAAGGCCTTGGGTTACCAAGGGCTCTGGAAGCACCACTGTATCTGCTTTCCCGGCAATCATCCATTGAAGCATTTCAGGAGAAGTCCCATAGGAAATATGGATTTCGTCCTCTTTTATTCCATTTTTACTGAGTAAGTATCTCGTAATAACATCCGGACTGGCACCCTGCGCCCCTACAAATAAGTCTTTACTTTTTAAATCTTCCCAGGACTTAACTTCTCCATCTCTTGACAATAAGTAAAGAATACCCCAGGTATTTACATTCAGAAGGGAAATATCCGCTTCTTTATTATATAACTTCGAAATAACATTAACAGGAAGCACTGTGAAATCTGCTTCTCCCCTGGCTACTCTGGTGGTAGCTTCTTCAACGTTCTGATAAATCACAAACTCAATGCTGCCACCTTCTACACTGCCTTCTAATGCCTTATCTTCTACCAATTTAATTAAAGGTGCAGTTGGTGGTGCTGAAGGGGCCTGAATCACAATTTTATCAGGCTTTTTTGCTTCTTCTTTTGCTGTATTTGCTTGTCCACAGCCTACTGCAAATATCATCATTATAAAAAGTAAAAAAGTTACTTGTAGCTTTTTCATTGTATCTCTCCTTAATGCATGTTAATTTATTAACTACATCAGTATAGTATATACTATTACTTTTGTCAAAAAAACATACCTTATTCCTTTGATTATGGTGTATAATACCTTATGTTTAAAAAGGAATTACATAGATTAAAAAATGCAAAATAGAGAACGGAGATTAATATGGACAACGAACATTCAAAACTACCTGAAACGATCTATTCAATGATTCAAGCCACCTATTGGATGGGATACTGCCTGGTCGGCAGTTTTATGAGTGTATTTCTGCTATATTTCGGATATTCCAATTCAGAAATAGGGCTTATAGCATCTACAGGAAGTATCCTTTCTGTACTCTTTCAGCTGGTGAGTGGACGTGTTCTTGACAAATACCCAAAAATCCAATTACGAAAGTTCACCTGCTGTCACATCCTCATTTTCTTAATGCCCGCAGCTTTTCAGCTCCTGGGAAAAAAATCAGGATTCCTCATTACTGTAACAATGATTTTAGTATACTCCCTTGCCAATTCTTTACAACCTCTGCTGAATTCCTTATGCGTCCAATTTGAAGGAACTGGCCTAAAAATTAACTTTGGACTTGCAAGAGGCCTTGGTTCTCTGACTTTTGCAGTAATGTCATTTGCAATGGGGAAAATACTCCTGAAAAAGCCTCCTACAATCCTACCAAAAACTTATATAGCTATTTTTTTATGTTTGATTGTGTGGGTCCTTCTCTTTCGATATGAACCTCCCAGAAAGCAAGCAAAAACACTGCAAAGAAATGAAGTCTCTGGTATCATTCTTCTTAAAAAATATAAGAAATTCATTGTATTTCTTATAGGCGTCATTTGTCTTATGTTTGGCCATAGCCTGATTAATCAATATATGATCCAGATCGTGACCTCCCTTGGAGCCGATAGTGATGTAATGGGAAAATGTTTCTTTATGGCTGCCGCATTGGAACTGCCTGCCATGTTTAGCTTTTCAAAAATAAAATCTAAATTAAGCTGCGGCTGGTGGCTGTGCATTTCCTCAGTATTTTTTACGCTAAAACATTTACTGATTTTTTTAGCTAATTCTATAGTAATGCTTTATACTGCTCAGTTTATGCAAATTGGAGGATTTGCGCTTTTAGCTCCAGCTGTTGTTTATTATGCCAATGAATGTATGGAAAAAGAAGATCAGGCAAAAGGACAGGCACTGGTATCTGCCTCCATGACAGCAGCTGGCATCTTTGCCAGCTGTATTGGAGGGTTGCTTTTAGATTATACCACTGTTAAAGGAATGCTTTTGGTAGGAGCAATTGTAACAGCAGTCGGTCTGATCCTGGTTTTTGCCTTTACGGACAAAGCCTGCAAAATAAGATCCTAAATTTTAAACTGATCTATCGTTTCCATGATGTTGTTCGATAATTGACTTAAATGCAGAGTTGAAGAAGCTACCTCTTCTGAAGCTGCACTTAATTCTTCGGAAGACATTGAAATCTGTTTTAATGCGACAGAAACCTCCTGCGCTACAGCAACGGTGGCTTCAACGCTTTCAATAATATTTGCCTTTTCATGGTCAATATCATTCATATTATTGCTTACAGCATTGATTCTTGGAATAATTTCTTCAACATCATTGATAATTGCTTTAAAAGAATTGATCGAATTGCTGATGACACCTATTTGCTCACTTAATTGATTATCCATTTTTTTAGAAGTCTTTCTGACCAAATTACTGCTTGTAATCACATTATCCAGTAAACTGCTTATACTTAAAGCTGAGTTTTTGGATTGCTCTGACAACTTTCTTATTTCATCTGCTACAACGGCAAAGCCTCTTCCAGCTTCTCCTGCCCGTGCTGCCTCTATGGCAGCATTTAATGCCAGGAGGTTCGTTTGTTCTGCAATGTTATTGATAATACCCGTAATCTCTCCAATTTGAGACAAATAATCCCCAAGTCCTTTAATTTCTTTTCTCACATCAGAAAATGAAGCATTGATTCCCTTAATCGCATCTTCCAGCAATATTAAATCTTTATTGCTGTTTTGAGCTTTAGAATTAATCCCTACAATTTTAGTATTGACCTCTTCAATTGCTTTTACGGCTTCATTAATCTTAACGCCAAAATGGTTAATAATATCATTCATCTTTGTCATTTCGTTAGATTGTGCATTGATTCCTACGTTCACTTCTTCTATTCTTGACGCAACTTCTTCAGAAGATGCAGCCATTTCTTCTGACATGGTTGATAAGCTATCTATACGCTCCATAATGGACTGATAGGCCTGTTTTAAACGTTTAAGGGTATCTACCGTATTCATTCTTACATGATTGATCGATTCAGCAATCGTTTGCATTTCATCTCTTGTATTTATGTTAAGTGATACAGTTAAATCTCCCTGTGACATTTTAATTAAGTGATCTTTTATGTCCTCAACTGCCAAAGTAATATTTCTGGAAAAGACCATACTTACTAAAGCAGCAAGAATTAAAAAAATTACTGATACAATGATCGTAGCTTTAAAAATAGTAGATCGTATGTATAAAAAGTCCTCTACATCCTTGTCAATGCCGGCAATTGCTATGACCTCTCCTGAAGAATTTTTTATCGGTGCATAAGCAGAAATAAAAGTTCCATACATGTCTGTTACCGGTTCGTCTGTAGAAGCAATATTCCCATTGAATGCTTCCTCCATTGCTTTTTCTAATTCAAATTCTTCCCCCAAAGAAGATGTATTTAAAGATACATCCACAATGATATGTGCCTTATTGTTTTCTCCTTTCATCAATGTATAAAGGTATTTAATGTCATGATTATTCTTAAATTCTGCCATAGCTTTCTGTATTTCTGCATACTCTGTGCTGTGCATGGATTGACTGTCTATAACTTTCTGCAACTGATCTCCATCAATCGTGCTGCTGAATTCAGTAACAGTTTTTATTGAATCTGCCTGTAACTTTGAAAACATAGATTTAAAAATCAAGAAATTCAATAATAAAAAAGTAATCACAAAAACAAGTAAGATTGCCATAACTCTTTTTAAAGATTTTATCCCTATCTTACTCATAGCGCACCCCTTTTTTTGATATTAGTGTGATTTTTGAGATAATTATACCATATTTCCTTTTAAAACCAAATAGTCTGATTAAAAACCGACATTAGATCAATTCCCTATACAATAAAAAAAAGCTCTTGTCCCTTAAGGACAAAAGCTTATACTTTACAGTAAGATTGGCTAAAAATTCCTCAATTGATCAGCCGTTCATAAGGAAACTAATAAGTTTATTAAGATCTTCTGGTTCGTATGCGATAATTTCCATTTCCGAAATTGTTAAATCGCTAAAAATCTTTGAAAATGAAACATATTGCGACAACTTGGATTTTAAGTTTAATCTGTCTCCTTCCGCTGTTACCAGTTCAACTTTCCCTTTGCATTCATCCACGATTTTAAAAAACTTATCTACATCTTTTATATTGGTTATTTTCATCTAAACAACCTCCCCCATATTATTACTTTATTTATTTTATCATATATTTTTAAAAACATCTACTTTAATATATAGATTTTAAAGAATAATTATAATTTTCTTGTATTCTCAATGCCAATCTTCATTCGTATCTTTTCCAATATTGTTGCAAGTTATATTATTCTTTGCCATAACTCTTCTTAAAAACACAATTAAATAGAAATTGTTCATGCTTCATTTTCAATTTTATATAATGTATCATTTAATATTTCTTTTCTCAAATCCATCAACCAATCAGAAAATGCTACACTATCAAAAGCATATTCCTTATTTAATTCATATTCATTTTCTGACCAAGTCGTTAGAGGCGCCTCATTATGTTGAATTAACGCTTCAAGTTTATCTAAAGCTTTATACAATTTTGCTTCTATTGTCTTTTGCTCATCCATTTCCGCATACAGTAATTGCATATCTTTTGAAATATCTTCTGGCAAAGATTTTACCCACTCATACAACAAAGTATTTTCCATATCTCTATCCTTATCTGTTTTTTTAAATGTAGGGATATCTCCTGTAAAACACTCTCCGAGATCGTGAATCAAGCACATATCCACAACCTTACTAATATTAACATTTGGAAATTCATTTCTTAATAAAAATGCCATAAGTGAGATTCTCCAGCTATGTTCAGCTACACTCTCAATCCTCCCCTTTGTTGTTGTGCAATGTCTTGTTGTGTCCTTTAGTCGTTCTGCCACATGCAATATCTCTAAAAATTCTCTTGCCTTCATATACATTTCTCCCCCTTTTGTATTACGCATTTATTCTCTCTTACTCTGTATAGTTGATCTCCTTAGATAACACATGAACTTATTACATATTTAAAATTTCCATTCATTTTATTATATTTTATCAAAAGTATTTCGATCCTTAGTCTTAGGCCTTAATACATTCCTTGTTTACTTGACAAGGGGTGTAACAAACTGTCTCCCATTTAAAGACTAATCTTTTTAGACTACATCAAATACATTTAGTTTTCGTTATACAACAAAAACCGCCAAGGTTCTTCCCTTGACGGTTCTTTTGTGCGTAACAAACTTGTTTGTAATAATATTATCTCTTGGAGAATTGAGGAGCTCTTCTTGCAGCTTTGAGACCGTATTTCTTTCTTTCTTTCATTCTTGGGTCTCTTGTTAAGAAACCTGCTTTTTTAAGAGCTGGTCTAAGTTCAGGATCAGCTTGTAAAAGTGCTCTTGCAATTCCGTGACGGATTGCACCAGCTTGGCCTGTGAATCCACCACCGTGTACATTTACTAATACATCAAATTTGCTTAATGTTTCAGTTAATACTAAAGGTTGTTTTGCTATTACCTTTAATGTTTCTAATCCAAAATATTCATCAATATCTCTTTTATTTATTTTAAAGTTTCCATTTCCAGGTACCAAATATACTCTTGCAATGGATTTTTTTCTTCTACCTGTTCCATAATATCTTACTTCAGCCATTCAGATATCCTCCCTTCGCTTCCTTAAAATTTGATTTCCAATACTTCTGGTTTTTGAGCTTCATGTTTGTGTTCAGCATCTCTATACACACGAAGTTTTTTAATCATTTGTCTTCCTAAGCTGTTTTTAGGAAGCATGCCTTTAACTGCTTGGTAAACAACTTTTTCTGGTTTGGTTGCCATAAGGTCTCTGTATTTTATTTCTCTTAATCCACCAGGATGTCCTGTATGATATCTGAAATATTTTTGATCCAGTTTCTTTCCTGTTAATTTTACATCTTTTGCGTTGATGATAATTACATGATCTCCAGTATCTACATGGGGTGTATAAATTGGTTTATGTTTTCCACGAAGAATCTTAGCAACTTCGGAAGCCAAACGTCCTAAAGTCATGTCTTTTGCATCAACAACATACCATTTTCTTTCGATTGTTTCAGCTTTCGCCATATATGTTGTATTCATTACATACCCTCCTTAATTCTTACAGTGTTCACGTCTCTATTTAAAATCCGGGGCTAAGGGATTTTAAAGTGGCATAATTACACAAAATTCATTATAGTACATCCACCCTGGCGTGTCAAGGAATATATTTTATTAGAGTTTTTTTCCAATTCATTCTTCATATTGAATTTCTATCAGCGTCAATCCCTGAGGTGGTGCTGTTTTTCCCGCCAAATTGCGATCTTTGGATAAAATAATCTGTTTTATATCAGAAGGTTCTTTCTTTCCCAAACCTATTTCGATTAAAGTTCCTGTCATAATTCGAACCATATTGTACAAAAATCCGTTACCAGTTACTTTAAAAGTCACAAATGGACCTTCTTTCTGGACAGATGCTCTATAAATCGTCCTCACAGTTGTTTTTGCTGAACCCCCCGTAGAACAAAAAGCAGCAAAATCATGGGTTCCGACAAAGTACTGTGCAGCTTCATGCATTGCATCGATATCTAAATGAGACGATATAAATGCACTAATCTTTCTATATTGAGGAATAGGAAATCTTCCATTTAAAATCTGATAGTAGTAGGTTTTATTAATAGCGCTATAACGTGGATGAAAATCCTCACAAACTTCTTTAGCATCTCTGATCACAATATCTTCCGGAAGAACAGAGTTAAGTGCGTAAGGAATTCTGTCCTCTGGAATATTCGTGTCTACATGAATTAAGGCTCTCTGCCCCAAAGCATGAACCCCTGTATCTGTTCTGCTGGCTCCAATCACTTTTAGATTTTGTCTGAAAATCTTGTAGCATGCTTCTTCAATCTTTTCTTGTATGCCCATGCCATTGGGCTGTCGCTGCCATCCGTTATAATTGGTGCCATCATACGCAATGGTAAGTAAAATATGTTTCAATTTAAACACACCATTCCTTTTGATTAAATGAAGCGGATCAAAATCATTGCTGATGTGAAAAAGATCATCACAGCCATCGCAACATAATCCCGTTTTTCTATAACGAGCTGCTTCATTCTTGTCCTGTTTTCTCCTCCACGATAGCATCTTGCTTCCATTGCCATAGCCAGCTCATCGGCTCTTCTGAAAGCTGAAATAAATAGGGGTACTAAAAGAGGAATCAAGCTTTTTGCCCTCTTTACAATGCCGCCGCTTTCAAAGTCTGCTCCCCTTGCCATTTGAGCCTTCATGATTTTATCTGTTTCTTCTAAAAGAATAGGGATAAATCGAAGTGCAATGGTCATCATCATGGCTATTTCATGAGCAGGAATACCTACTTTTTTAAATGGCTTAAGTATACTTTCTATGCCATCCGTTAACTGAATTGGGGATGTCGTAAGGGTCAATATGGATGAGCCAATAATGAGAAAGATTAAACGAAGCGCCATTAATCCTGCCAGATAGAGCCCTTCTCCGGTTATTCGAAGGCTCTTGTACTGCCAAATGATCGTATCTCCAGGGGTCATAAAAATGTTTAAAGCTACGGTTATTAAAATAATAACGAAAATTGCCTTTAAGCCTTTTAACATAAACTTGACTGGTACTTTGGATATTGCGATAATACAAGCCAAAAATAGAAATGTCAGTGCATACCCAATATATCTGTTGGCAATGAATAATGCAATAATAAAGACAAATGTAGATACAATCTTTACCCTTGGATCAAGTCTGTGAATCCATGAATCCGTTGGGTAATATTGTCCGATGGTAATATCTCTAAGCATCTTTACACCTACTTCTGTTTTTTCAGTAAGGCAGCTATTTCTCTAGCTCCTTCTTCTACTGTTAATATATTGGTAGGAACATCGAGCCCTTTTTCCCGCAATGCTTTCATAATGTACATGATCTGGGGGGCTGCAAGCCCCATTTTTTCTAATTGCTCCACATGTTCAAACACACTGTCTGGAGCTCCATCTAGTGCAACGCTTCCCCTATGCATAACGATGATTCGATCAACAAGTTTTGCAATATCCTCCATGCTGTGGGATACTAAAATAACTGTAATGCCTAAGGATTCATGAAGCATTTGAATTTGCCCAAGTATCTCATCTCTTCCCTTAGGATCAAGTCCTGCCGTAGGCTCGTCCAAAACCAGGATTTCTGGTTTCATGGCAAGAACTCCGGCAATAGCCACCCTTCTCTTTTGTCCTCCGGAAAGTTCAAAAGGAGATTTCTCATACATTTCTTCCTTAATTCCTACCATGCTTAAAGCTTCTCTTACTCTATGATCCACTTCATCCTTTGATAATCCCATATTCTCAGGTCCAAAGGATACATCTTTAAAAATAGTCATTTCAAAGAGCTGATGTTCCGGATATTGAAAAACAAGGCCTACTTTTTGGCGAATTTCTCTTAAAGATGTATTTGGATCATTAATTTTTTGGCCAAGAATGGTAATTTCTCCGCTGGTAGGCTTAAGCAGTCCATTGAAATGTTGGATCAGAGTAGATTTACCTGAACCAGTATGCCCGATCAGTCCAACAAATTGGCCTTTTTCAATATGAAGATTGATATTATTAAGGGCAACTTTTTCGAAAGGAGTCCCCTGACTATACACATGACTTACTTCTCTAAACTTAATTGCCATATCGCATCCACCACTTCTTCTATCGTAAGTATTTCTGTAGAAATATCTATCCCTTGCTTCTGCATATGATATGCAAGTTCGGTTACCTGAGGAACGTCTAAGCCTAAATTCTTTAAGGTTTCCACCTGGCTAAATATTTCTCTTGGAGTGCCATCCATTACTATTTTTCCATGATCCATCACCACAACTCTGTCTGCATGGATCGCTTCTTCCATATAATGGGTGATATGAATGATGGTTATATTTTCTTCTTTGTTCAAGCGATGAATGGTTTCCATTACTTCTTTACGTCCTACCGGATCCAGCATCGCCGTCGGCTCGTCCAATATAATGCATTCCGGTCTCATGGCCAGTACACCTGCGATTGCTATTCTTTGCTTTTGACCTCCAGATAGTAAATTAGGGGAATGGGTCATATACTCTGTCATTTGAACTGCTGCAAGGGATTCATTAACACGAGTTCTGATTTTTTCTGGTTTCACTCCTAAATTTTCAGGGCCAAAGGCAACATCTTCTTCCACAATTGCTGCGATAATTTGATTATCGGGATTTTGGAATACCATTCCTGCATTTTGACGAATATTCCACAGGTTCTTTTCATCTTTTGTATCCATTCCTTTAATCAGAAGTGTTCCTCCTGTAGGATGTAAAATAGCATTTAGATGTTTTGCCAAAGTGGATTTGCCTGAACCGTTATGACCCAGTATTACAACAAATTGCCCTTTTTCTATTTCTATATTTAAATCGTCCAGTGCTCTGAATGTATTTTCTATTTCGCCTTTTTCATTCTGGGTAAAATATTCATATACAAGCCCTTTCCCAGTTACGATCTTCTCCATATGTTCACCAGCCTTTGCGCTCAATCTTTCATAACTCAAAATTGATTATTCTCATTAACAGATGAATAATCAATTTTCAATTATGAACTATACACATGTAGGGATTAAGAAGAACTTCTTAATCCCTACATATATAATTATACTAATTCAATAATTACTTCTTCAGCACCGTCGCCTTTACGAGGTCCAATTTTAATAATTCTTGTATAACCACCGTTACGGTCTGCATATTTGGGTGCTATATCATTGAATAATTTTTCAACCATATCCACTTTTTTAGTGTTTCTTCTTTTCTTCACATCGCTAGTTTCTGTTACAGGATATAAAACCTTTAACATTTGTCTTCTAGCATGAAGGCGGGAAGGATTGTCTTTTTTGATGGTCTTTTCAACTTCATCAAAAACAGTAACTTTCTTACCATTCACTACTTCTTTTACACGTTTTCCATTTGCATCTTTTCTTGCTACTTTAGATTTAACAGTTACTTCAGTAAAGTTGTCCTTTTCTTTTACAGCAAGGGTGATAAGCTTCTCAGCAATCTTTCTAACTTCTTTTGCTTTTTGCTCAGTTGTTCTGATTTTGCCATGATATAATAAATTAGTCACTTGGTTTCTCAATAATGCTTTACGCTGAGAAGAAGTGCGTCCTAACTTTCTGTATCCAGCCATTGTTCAACCTCCTTTTCGTGAATATCAACAAGTTTAGTCATCACTGGGCTTTAAGGAAAATCCTAATTCTGCCAGTTTGTTAAGAACTTCTTCTAATGATTTGCGTCCTAAATTACGAACTTTCATCATTTCCTCTTCTGTACGGTTAGTAAGATCTTCAACTGTATTGATACCTGCTCGTTTCAAACAGTTATAAGAACGCACAGACAAATCCAGTTCTTCTATGCTCATTTCCAAGACTTTTTCTTTTTTGTCTTCTTCTTTTTCTACCATTACTTCTACATTTTTTGCATTTTCAGACAGATTGATGAACAAATTCAAATGTTCACTTAATACTTTAGCTCCCAGACTAATCGCTTCGTCTGGTTTCTTTGTTCCGTTGGTCCATACTTCTAGTGTTAACTTGTCATAATCAGTAATTTGACCAACTCTGGTATTTTCAACTGTAAAATTAACCCTTCTTACAGGAGTAAAAATAGAATCAACAGGTATTACCCCTATAGGCTGGTCTTTTCTTTTGTTCTTTTCCGCGCTTACATAGCCTCTGCCTTTTATTATGGTCATTTCCATAAATAATTTACTATCAGGTCCGCCACTTAATGTAGCAATATGAAGATCAGGATTTAAGATCTCTATATCTGAGTCTACCTTAATGTCTGCAGCTGTGACTTCCCCTTCGCCTTCAGCTTCTATATAAGCAATCTTAGGTTCATTGCTGTCACTATTGCACTTGATATCTAAGTTTTTAATGTTTAAGATAATCTCAGTTACATCTTCTTTAACTCCAGGAATGGTACTGAACTCATGGAGTACATTTTCAATCTTCACACTGCTTACTGCAGCACCCGGGAGAGAAGAAAGGAGTATTCTTCTTAGACTATTTCCAAGTGTTGTTCCATATCCTCTTTCCAAAGGCTCAACAACGAAACGTCCATATTTTCCATCTTCAGACAGCTCAGCAATTTCAATGCGAGGTTTTTCAAATTCAAACACCCGATAAACCCTCCTTTTTGGTTTTTAATCATTCTGAGGGTGACAATTAATGCACTATTATTTGGAATATAACTCTACGATAAGTGTTTCTTGAATTTCCACATCGATTTGATCTCTGTTTGGTACAGAAACAATCTTACCACTTAAGTTATCTTTATCAGCTTCAAGCCATTCGGGTACAAGTCTGGATGCTGTTGTTTCAACGATATCCTTAAATCTTTGCATGGATTTGGAATCTTCTTTGATTTCAATAACATCTCCAACTTTTACTTGATAAGATGGGATATTTACTCTTTTACCATTTACTAAAACATGGTTGTGGCGAACAACTTGTCTAGCTTCTGTTCTTGAACGTCCATATCCTAAGCGATAAATTACATTATCCAATCTTAACTCTAATAAACGAAGTAAGTTTTCACCAGTGATTCCAGGAATACGGTCTGCTTCTTCGAAGTAATTTGCAAATTGTGTTTCAAGAACGCCATAAATTCTTTTAGCTTTTTGTTTTTCACGAAGCTGAAGTCCATATTCAGACAGTTTCTTTCTATTTTGACCATGTTGTCCTGGAGCATAAGGTCTTCTATCTACAGCACATTTGGGTGAAAAACATCTTTCTCCTTTTAAATACAGCTTCTGCCCTTCTCTACGGCATAGTCTGCATACAGGTCCGATATATCTTGCCATTAAGTCTACACCTCCTAAAACTAAACTCTTCTACGTTTTGGCGGACGACATCCATTGTGAGGAACTGGAGTTACATCCTTAATCATGGTTACTTCTAATCCTGCTGCTTGAAGCGCACGAATAGCAGCTTCTCTACCGGATCCAGGACCTTTTACCAAAACTTCTACAGATTTCAAACCGTAATCCATAGCTGCTCTTGCTGCAGTATCTGCTGCCATTTGAGCTGCATATGGAGTGGATTTTCTTGAACCTCTAAATCCTAATTGACCAGCACTTGCCCATGAAAGAGCATTACCATTGGTATCAGTTAACGTTACAATTGTATTGTTAAAAGTAGACTGAATATGCGCTTGGCCACGGTCAACATGTTTTTTATCGCGGCGTCTGCGGGTTGTTCCCTTTTTAGCTACTTTCTTTGCCATTCTACATAACCTCCTTTATGCCTTATTTTTTCTTGTTCGCAACAGTTCTTTTTGGTCCTTTTCTTGTTCTTGCGTTATTCTTAGTGTTTTGTCCTCTTACAGGAAGACCTTTTCTGTGACGAATTCCTCTATAACATCCGATTTCCATAAGACGTTTAATGTTTAACGCAACTTCTCTACGTAAATCTCCTTCAACCACATAGGACTTTTCAATGATTTCACGAAGTTTTGCTGCTTCATCGTCTGTTAAATCTCTCACTCTTGTATCAGGATTGATTCCCGCTTCTTTTAAAATCTTATTTGAAGTAGCGCGACCAATTCCATAAATATAAGTAAGACCGATTTCAACACGCTTATCTCTTGGTAAATCTATACCTGCAATACGTGCCATATAGCTCGTGCACCTCCTACAATCTTCTTTTAATATCTATCTTTTCATATTAATCTTCTATCAGCAATTTTTTCTTACAGCCGCTTATGAGATTATATAATAAATTATATAATTTATCAATTATTTTTACTTCTAAATTTATCATTAAGCTTGCCCAAGGATGCTTGCCCCTCGAGCAAGCATATTTTTATACATTAACCTTGTTTTTGCTTATGTTTTGGATTTTCGCAAATAACACGAATGCGACCTTTTCTTTTGATTACTTTACATTTTTCGCAAATCGGTTTTACAGAAGGTCTTACTTTCATTTGCTTATCTCCTTTCCTCTGCTCGACTTATTTGGATCTCCAAACAATTCGGCCTTTTGTTAGATCATAGGGAGAAAGTTCAATGGTCACTTTGTCTCCCGGCAATATGCGAATAAAGTTCATTCGAAGCTTTCCGGAAATGTGTGCCAGCACCTTATGTCCGTTTTCCAGCTCTACTTGGAACATTGCATTGGGTAACTTTTCTACCACGGTTCCTTCTACTTCTATTACATCACTCTTCGCCAAGGTATCATGCCTCCTCATTTATTGCTTTTGGAGAAGAAGGATAATAAGATCTTAACGCTTTTCTGATATCAGCATCTTTTAATCCTATACCTTCTTCCAATTTGGTTTTAATATCCTCTATGACATCATGTGTCTTTTGCACGTGCATCATTTTTTTCTTCTTTGGTTTTTCCAGTTTTCTCAGATCGCCGTCTACTAAGTATAAATATGGATGTTCTACTTTTACAATAATAAACGGTCTTCCTTTATCACGACCTGATTTTGAAAATACAACTTGCCCGATGGTATATTCATTCATATTTACTCCATCCAATCCTTATTACAATTTTGTAAGAATTTCAGGTTCGCCATCTGTTATAGCAATAGTATGTTCATAATGGGCTGAAAGAGAGCCGTCTCTTGTAACAACTGTATCGTTACTTAAGATTCTTACTTCATAGCTTCCTGCATTGACCATTGGCTCTATTGCAAGAACCATTCCTTTTTGTAATTTGGGGCCTCGCCCAGGCACCTTATAATTTGGAATCTGAGGTTCTTCGTGTAGTTTTCGTCCTACTCCATGGCCAACAAGGTCTCGAACAACAGAAAATCCATGAGCCTCAACATACTCTTGTATTGCTGCAGATATTTCATATAAATGATGACCCGCTTTTGCATATTGGATTCCTTTATAGAAACTTTCTCTCGTAACTTGTATGAGTTTTTTTGTTTCTTCAGGTACTTCTCCAATAGCATGGGTTTTTGCTCCATCGGCATGAAGTCCATCTAAACATACACCAATATCGATGCCAATGATATCTCCATCTTTTAGCTTAACATCCTTACTGGGGATCCCATGGACGACCTCTTCATTCACTGATGTACATATAGATGCAGGAAAACCGTATAATCCTTTAAATGAAGGAACAGCACCTTGACTACGAATAAATTCTTCAGCAATCTGATCTAATTCCAGTGTAGTTATTCCTGGCTTAAGTGCATGGGCAAGGAGTTCGTGTGTTTTTGCTAGAATCAAACCTGCTGACCGAATCTTTTTAACTTCTTCGTCAGATTTTATTATTATACCCACTATTTACTCACTTCCAATGCTTCTTTAATCCGATTACTTATTTCTTCCACTTCACCAACACCGTCTACAGTTGTAAGTATTCCCTTATTTTGATAGTATTCAATCAACGGTTGAGTTTGTTCATGGTAAATTTCTAATCTTTTTCTGACGGTTTCTTCTTTGTCATCATCCCGCTGTATTAAATCTGAACTGCACTCATCACAAATGTTTTCTTTTGCAGGCTTCTTAAACTCGATGTGATAAGAAGCACCACATTGTGGGCATACTCGTCTTCCGCTCATTCTTATAATTATCTTTTCATCTGGAACATGAACATTTACAGCTCTGTCAAGTTTTATACCCATATGATCCAAAGCCTCATCCAACGCCTTAGCTTGTGGTATAGTTCTTGGAAATCCGTCCAGTATGAAACCGTTCTTACAATCATCCTGGGTAAGTCTGTCTTTTACAATTTCCACAACCAATTCATCAGGTACTAAAAGACCTTTATCCATGTATTCTTTAGCTTTCTTGCCTAAATCCGTTTCATTCTTTATATTCATTCTGAGTATATCCCCAGTAGAAATCTGAGGAATATTATATGCCTTGGAAAGAAGTTGTGCTTGTGTTCCTTTGCCAGCTCCCGGTGCGCCTAGCATAATCAATCTCATAATGGTCTCCTCCTTGGGCTCTAGCTTAAAAAGCCTTTGTAATGCCTCATGAGCATTTGAGCTTCCATTTGCTTAACAGTATCCAATGCTACACCTACTACGATCAGTAATGAGGTTCCTCCGAAACTAACGTTCATCTTAAATATCGCCTGTAAAGCTACAGGCATAAGAGCAATGATCGCTAAGAAAATGGCTCCAACCAGTGTAATTTGGTTAACAACTTTAGTTAAATAGTCTGCTGTTGGTTTCCCCGGTCTGATCCCTGGAATAAATCCTCCGTTTTTCTTCATATTATTTGCGATCTCAATTGGATTAAATGTGATCGTTGAATAGAAGAATGTAAAGAAGAGGATAAGGAGTGCATAAAGCACTGCACCAAAGGGATGAGTCCAACGAAGCCAAACTAAGATTTTACCCCAAACTCCTGTTGGATTCGCTACAAAGAAATTGGTTACCATCTCAGGAAATTGAAGTAAAGACATAGCAAAGATAATTGGTATAACCCCTGCTAAGTTTACTTTCACAGGAATATGGGTGGATTGGCCTCCATATACCTTTCTTCCTGATGTTCTCTTCGCATATTGAACAGCAATTCTTCTTTCTCCTTGTTGCACCAAAACAACAAAAGCAATCATAATTACGAAGACTACTAGCAGGAGCGCCGTGACAACGTAATTTTTATAGCTTAGAAGTACATTGACACCTACAGGTAATCTGGACACAATGTTTACAAAGATAATCAGTGAAGTTCCATTGCCGATTCCTTTTTCGGTGATCTGTTCTCCAATCCACATCATGAAGGCAGTTCCAGCTACAAATGAAAGAATTGCAACAATCCAAGACCATAAATTTGGATTAATTAAAACGTTTTGGTTGCGCATTGCAAAGGTGAAGCCCCATGCCTGGATTGCAGCCAATACAATGGTCAAATACCTTGTGTATTTTGCAATTGTTTTTCTTCCTTCTTCTCCTTCTTTAGCCATCTCTTCCAATTTAGGAATAGCTATTTGGAGAAGTTGAAGGATAATGGATGCATTAATATAAGGAACTATTCCCATTGCAAAAATAGTCATATTTTGCAATGCCCCACCAGAAATCATGTCAAAAAGCCCTAAAGCTCCTCCCTGCTGTTTTAATAAATTCTTGATTGCAGAGGCATTAACACCAGGAACAGGAATATGGGCTCCTAAACGAATTACTAACAACATCATAAATGTATATATTAATCTTTTTCTTAAATCAGGTATCTTCCAGGCGTTTCTAAGGGTTTTGAACACCTAAATCACCTCTGCTTTTCCACCGGCAGCTTCGATCTTTTCTACTGCTGATTTGCTGTAATAGTTAACCATTACAGTTAATTTCTTGGTTATGTCTCCGTTCCCGAGAATTTTTACGCCGTCTTTAGGATTTTTGATGATGCCTGCTTCTTTTAAAGTATCTACAGTTACTACTGTGTTGTCTTCAAAGATATTCAAACGATCTACATTAATTGCTATGATTTCTTTACTGTTTCTATTTGTGAATCCTCTCTTAGGAAGACGTCTGTAAAGTGGCATTTGTCCACCTTCAAAACCAGGTCTTACGCCGCCACCTGAACGTGCTTTCTGACCTTTATGTCCCTTTCCTGCAGTTTTACCTGCACCAGAAGCATGACCTCTTCCTTTTCTGAAACGGTTTTGTTTGGAACCTTCTGCTGGTCTTAATTCACTTAAGTTCATCTTGGCACCTCCTTTAAAGTCTTATTTTCTTATATTTCTTCAACCTTTACGAGATGAGAAATTCTGTTAATCATTCCACGAATGGCTGCATTGTCTTGGTGTTCAACTGTTTTATGCATTTTTGTAAGGCCTAAAGCTTGTGCAGTAAGCTTTTGCTTAGGTTTTGCGCCAATTGTGGATTTCACTAATGTAATTTTTAATTTATTGGCCATCGCAATTCCTCCTTATCCCAGAAGTTCTTCTAATGTTTTACCACGTAACTTTGCAACGTCTTCTGGATTTTTAAGATTTTTTAGAGCTTCGATCGTTGCATTAACAACGTTTCTCTTATTATTGGAACCCAAGGATTTTGTTCTAATATTGCGAATTCCTGCTAATTCAAGTACCGCACGAGCTGGACCACCTGCAATAACTCCAGTACCTTCAGCAGCGGGTTTTAATAATACTCTCGCACTGCCAAATTCTCCTATAAATTCATGAGGAATACTGTCATTTTTATCTCTTGGAACATAGATTAAGTTTTTCTTTGCATCCTCTATAGCTTTTCTGATTGCATCAGGAATTTCAGTTGATTTTCCTAATCCAGCACCTACATAGCCGTTTTCGTCACCAACAACTACTAAAGCAGAGAATCGGAAGTTTCGTCCACCTTTAACTACCTTGGTAACCCTTTTAATTGTAACTACTCTTTCTTTTAAGTCCAAATTGCTTGCGTCAATTTTAGTTCTAGGCATCTTTTTCCCTCCTTTACTAGAATTGTAATCCAGCTTCTCTAGCTGCATCAGCTAATGCTTTTACTTTTCCGTGATATATATATCCTCCACGATCGAATACCACTTCAGTAACACCTTTATCTAAAGCTCTACGAGCAACTATTTCGCCTACTAGCTTAGCTGCCTGCACATTATTGGTTTTTTCGAGCTGTTTCGCAATATCTTTTTCCAGTGTTGATGCTGCAACTAATGTAGTTCCTTTAACATCATCAATGATTTGTGCATAGATATGTTTATCACTTCTAAATACGGATAATCTGGGTCTTTCGGTTGTGCCATGGATTTTCTTACGTATTTTTAAGTGTTTCTTTGCACGAACTTCAGAACGAGATTCTTTTCGAATCATGTGGATTTCACCCCTTTTCTATTACTTACCGGTTTTACCTTCTTTTCTTCTGATCACTTCGTTTTCATATTTGATTCCTTTACCTTTATAAGGTTCTGGAGGACGTTTGAATCGAATTTCGGCTGCATATTGGCCAACTTTTTCTTTATCGATTCCACGAACGATGATTTTATTTCCGTCTACTGTGCTTTCAATACCTTCAGGATCTTCCATTTCAACCGGATGAGAATATCCTAAGGATAAGATTAATTTCTTTCCTTGTTTTTGTGCTCTGTATCCTACACCGTTGATTTCCAATACTTTAGAGAATCCATTTGTTACTCCCTCTACCATATTGGCAACCAGTGTTCTTGTTAAACCATGTAGTGCTTTGTGCTTTTTAAGATCACTTGGTCTTGTTACTACTACTTGATTATCTTCAACCGCTACATTGATTTCAGCGGATAATTGTCTTTCTAAGGTTCCTTTTGGCCCTTTTACGGTTACAAGATTTCCATCACCAACTTTTACTTCTACACCTGATGGAATTGTAATCGGTAATTTACCAATACGTGACATGGTTGCACCTCCTTAAGCTTATTACACTCTCATCATTATTCATATTTTATTACCAAATAAATGCAACAACTTCTCCACCAACGCCTAATTTTCTGGCATCTCTGTCAGTTAATAAACCTTTGCTTGTAGAGATGATTGCTGTTCCAAGCCCACCTAATACTCTAGGCAGTTCATCTTTACCAGCAAATACTCTAAGGCCTGGTTTTGAAATTCTTTTTAAACCGGAAATAACTTTTTCATTTTTGTCTTTTCCGTATTTTAATGTGATACGAATTGTAGCTTTTGCGCCATCTTCAATGATTTCGTATCCTCTAATATATCCTTCGTTTAATAATATATCTGCAATCGCCTGTTTCATTTTTGATGCAGGTATATCTACTGTATCATGTTTTGCGATATTGGCATTTCTGATTCTTGTGAGCATATCTGCAATTGGATCACTCATTGTCATTGAATGTACCTCCTTCCCCTTTTTTACCAGCTAGCTTTTTTAACACCTGGAATTTGACCTTTATATGCTAATTCTCTAAAGCAAATACGACATACACCAAATTTTCTCAAGTATGCATGAGGTCTTCCACAGATTCTGCAACGATTGTAAGCTCTTGTTGAATACTTTGGCTTACGTTGTTGCTTAATCACCATAGACTTTTTTGCCATTCGTTACCCTCCTTTTTTACTTTCTAAATGGCATTCCAAACAATCTCAACAATTCACGAGCTTCTTCGTCCGTGTTTGCTGTGGTAACAAAAATAACGTCCATACCTCTTACTTTATCAATCTTATCGTATTCTATTTCAGGGAAAATCAATTGTTCTTTGATTCCTAATGCATAGTTCCCTCTTCCATCGAATGAATCAGGGCTAACTCCTCTGAAGTCACGAACACGAGGCAACGCCAAGTTGATTAAACGATCAATGAAATCATACATTCTTTCTCCACGGAGTGTTACTTTACATCCGATAGGCATTCCTTCACGGATTTTGAATGCTGCCACTGACTTTTTAGCTTTTGTTACTACAGGTTTTTGTCCTGCAATAAGAGTTAAATCGCTTACAGCAGCTTCAAGCACTTTTGGATTGTCTTTTGCTTCTCCAACTCCCATGTTGATGATCACTTTTTCAATCTTGGGCACTGCCAATTTATTTTTATATCCGAACTTTTTCATCATTGCATCTACAATTTCGTTTTCATACATTTCTCTTATTCTACTCAAAGCTTACCCTCCTTCCGATGCTTAATCAATCACTTCGCCAGTAGATTTTGCAACTCTATAGCGAACTGCTTTCTGACGTCCGTTTCTTTCTTCCATTACTACTTTAACTCCCAATCTTGTAGGCTTTCCGTTATGCACATACATTACATTGGAAACATGAATAGGACCTTCTTGGTGAATAATTCCGCCCTGTCCCATTGGATTAGCTTTTTTATGCTTTGTGATCATATTAACGCCTTCTACGATTACACGGCCATTTTTACGGTCAACATGCAGTATCTTGCCTTCTTTTCCGGCGTCTTTTCCAGTAATCACTCGAACTGTATCGCCTTTTTTAAGTCTAATTTTCACTCAAAACACCTCCTTATAGTACTTCTGGTGCCAAGGATAATATCTTCATAAATTTCTTTTCTCTTAATTCTCTTGCTACTGGTCCGAAAATACGAGTTCCCCTTGGATTCTTATCTTCTTTGATAATAACTGCTGCGTTATCATCAAATTTAATGTAGGAACCATCTGGTCTTCTAACTTCCTTAACAGTTCTAACTACAACAGCTTTAACAACGTCGCCTTTCTTTACAACACCACCGGGTGTTGCATCTTTAACTGAAGCAACGATTATATCTCCAACACTCGCATATCTTACTTTGGATCCGCCCAAAACTCGGATACATAAAAGTTCTTTTGCTCCGGTGTTGTCTGCAACATTTAATCTGGTTTCTTGTTGAATCATAATATACCCTCCTTTCGAGTCGAGACATTATTTTGCTTTTTCTACGATCGATACTAATCTCCATCTCTTGTCTTTGGACAGTGGTCTTGTTTCCATAACTTTTACGCGATCGCCAACTTTGCATTCATTATTTTCATCATGCGCTTTTAATTTATATGTTCTCTTCACGATTTTTCCATATAAAGGATGCTTAACATTATTCTCAACAGCTACAACTATGGTTTTATCCATCTTATCGCTGACTACTTTACCGATTAATGTTTTGCGAAGATTTCTTTCTCCCACAGTGAATTCCTCCTTCCGTAACAATCATTATCCATTGGAACGTTGTGTAATGATTGTTTGAATTCTTGCAATGTTTTTTCTCACTTCTCTGATTCTTGCTGTATTGTTTAATTGATTGGTTGCATTTTGAAATCTTAAGTTGAACAATTCCTTCTTAGCAGAAACTAATTCTAACTGTAATTCTTCTGACGTTTTATTGCGTAATTCTTCTAAATATACATTACTCTTCACTACTATCACCGTCCATTTCTTGTTCTGCACGTGATACAATTTTACATTTAATTGGCAACTTGTGCATTGCAAGACGTAAAGCTTCTCTTGCAGTTTCTTCTGCTACTCCTGCAAGTTCAAACATTACTCTGCCTGGCTTTACTACTGCTACCCAATATTCCGGAGAGCCTTTTCCTTTACCCATACGAGTTTCTGCTGGTTTTTGTGTGATCGGTTTGTCAGGGAATATTTTAATCCAAACCTTACCGCCACGTTTAATATATCTTGTCATTGCGATACGAGCAGCTTCTATTTGATTGGAAGTGATCCAACTTGGTTCTTCTGCTACAAGTCCGAATTCACCATAAGTGATTTTGTTTCCACGGGTTGCTTCACCTTTCATACGCCCACGGAATTGCTTACGGTGTTTTACTCTTTTAGGCATTAACATTATTCATCGCTCCCTTCCTTTTTAGCTCTTTGAGGAAGAATTTCACCTTTGTAAATCCATACTTTTACGCCGATCTTACCATAAGTTGTATTTGCTTCTGCAAATCCATAGTCAATATCCGCTCTTAATGTTTGCAGAGGAATAGTTCCTTCATGGTAATGTTCTGTACGAGCAATTTCAGCACCAGCTAAACGGCCGGAACATGCTACTTTGATTCCTTTTGCGCCAGCTTTCATTGCTCTTCCCATTACTTGCTTCATTGCTCTTCTGAAAGAAATACGGTTTTCTAATTGAAGTGCAACGTTTTCTGCTACTAATTGCGCATCAACTTCTGGTTTCTTAACTTCAACAATGTTAATCATTACTTTGCTTTCTGTTAATTTTTGAAGCTCATTGCGCAAGTCTTCAATAGAAGCTCCTCCCTTACCAATTACAATACCTGGTTTGGAGGTATGAATATGCACTTTTACTCTTTCTGCCGCTCTTTCTATTTCAACATTGGAAATTCCAGCTTCATATAATTTATTTTTAACATAAGTTCTTAACTTATTATCTTCTATTAATAAATCGGCAAAATTCTTCTTTGGTGCGTACCACTTGGCGCTCCAGTCTTTAATTATACCGACTCTTAAGCCGTGGGGATTAACTTTTTGTCCCATACCTTACCTCCTTATCTTTCATTGAGTACAATAGAAATATGACTGGTGTGTTTCTCTATACGATATGCCCTTCCTTGCGCTCTTGGGCGGATTCTCTTCAATTTTGGTCCTTGGTTTGCATATGCTTCTTCTACATAAAGTTTGGAAACATCCATTCCATAATTGTTTTCTGCATTTGCTACCGCGGATTTTAATACCTTTTCAATGATTCTTGCAGCATATCTTGGAGTATATGCAAGGATAGCAAGCGCTTCTCCTGCTCCTTTACCTTTTATTGTATCAAGAACAATTTTCGCTTTTGTTGCAGATACTCTTGCATATTTTACATGTGCCTTAGGTCTTGTATCTCTATTTTCGTTTCTCGCTCTTTTGATTTGACTTCTATGTCCTTTAGCCATGAAGCGACCCTCCTTCCATCAAAATTAACGTACCTTTGATCTCTTTTCAGCGTCTTTTCCGTGTCCTCTATAGGTTCTTGTTAACGCAAATTCTCCTAATTTATGACCAACCATGTCTTCTGTAATGTATACAGGAACATGTTTTCTTCCATCATGAACAGCAATTGTATGTCCAACCATTTGTGGGAAAATTGTTGAACGACGAGACCAAGTCTTTATAACCTTTTTCTCTCCGCTTTTGTTCATTGCATCAATTGCTTTTAACAGATGGTCATCTGCAAAAGGTCCTTTTTTAAGGGATCGACCCATAAATGCTCCTCCTTCCGATTTCAAGCTTATATTAAGCTATAAAAATCTAAATTTACTTTTGACCTCTTCTACGAATAATTAATTTATTTGAAGGTTTATTTTTCTTTCTTGTCTTGAATCCAAGTGCTGGTTTACCCCATGGAGTAGATGGTCCTGGACGTCCGATAGGTGCTTTACCTTCTCCACCACCGTGTGGATGGTCATTAGGGTTCATTACAGATCCACGAACAGTAGGACGGATTCCCATGTGACGTTTTCTTCCTGCCTTACCGATATTGATAAGTTCATGATCAAGATTTCCTACTTGTCCTATGGTTGCTCTACAAGTGATTGGAATCAGTCTTGTTTCTCCAGAAGGTAATTTAATTGTTGCATATTTGCCTTCTTTAGCCATTAATTGCGCAGCTGTTCCTGCAGAACGAACAAGCTGTCCACCTTTTCCTGGTTTCATTTCAATGTTATGAATGGTAGTACCAACAGGAATAAATTGCAGAGGAAGTGCATTACCTACACGAATTTCTGCATTTTCTCCATTCATAATTTTGTCTCCTACCTTTAAGCCGTTAGGAGCTAAGATGTAAGCTTTTTCACCGTCAGCATAGTGTAAAAGCGCGATGTTTGCTGTTCTGTTTGGATCGTATTCGATGGCTGCTACTCTTGCAGGAACTCCATCCTTATTTCTCTTAAAATCGATGATTCTATATTTTGTTCTAACTCCGCCTCCACGATGGCGAACTGTTATTTTTCCTTGATTATTTCTACCTGAATGTTTTTTCAAAGATACCACTAATGATTTTTCGGGAGTGGTCTTTGTAATTTCTTCAAAGGTAGACGAAGTCATTTGTCTTCTTGAAGGGGTATATGGATTGTATTTTTTAATACCCATCGTATTCACTCCTTTCAACTTCTATACACGTTCCCTGGTGTTTCTTCAACTCATTAACTACATTCCTTCAAAAAAGTCAATTTCTTTACTATCTGCTGTTAATTTAACAATTGCTTTTTTGGTTTTTGCAGTTTTACCAAAGGTCATTCCTCTTCTTCTGATTTTTCCGTCTTGATTAATTGTGTTAACTTTTTCTACTTTTACACCTTCAAACATTCTTTCTACAGCATCTTTTACCTGTGTTTTGGTTGCTGATGGATGCACAAGGAAGGTGTATTTTTTTTCTGCCATTTGATTCATACTTTTTTCAGTGATAACTGGTTTCAAAATGACATCATAATATTTCAAATCTGCCATTATGCATACACCTCCTCGATATTTTGCAACACATCTTTGGAAACAACAAATGTATCATATTTTAAAATATCATATACATTTATGTTATTTACAGAGATTGTTTTTACATCTGGAATGTTTCTTGCTGATAACACTACGTTTTTATCATCATTTACGATTAATGCTTTAGTTAATTTCAGGTTGTCTAAAACCTTTTTCATTTCTTTAGTTTTGATTGCATCTAATTTTAATTCATCTAAAACGATAAATTTATTTTCTTGTACTTTGCTGGTTAACGCAGATTTAAGCGCTAATCTTTTTACTTTCTTATTTAATTTGAAAGAATAGTCTCTTGGCTTTGGAGCAAATACAACACCGCCACCAGTCCATTGTGGTGCACGAATGGATCCTTGTCTTGCTCTTCCTGTTCCTTTTTGTCTCCAAGGCTTTCTTCCGCCTCCACGTACTTCTGCACGAGTCTTAGCACTTTGTGTACCTTGTCTTTGGTTTGCTAAGTACTGTACTACTGCAGCATGAAGCACATGTTCGTTTACTTCTACTCCGAAAATAGCATCATTTAATTCGATTTCTCCAACTTGCTGTCCGCTCATATTATACACAGCAACTTTAGCCATTATAGTTCCTCCTTTCTCACAATGTCAACTATGCGTTTTTAACACTGTCTTTTACTAATACGATTGACTTTTTAGGTCCGGGAATCGCACCTTTAATAAGAAGCAAATTCTTCTCAGCGTCTACGCGTACCACTTCAAGATTTTGAACAGTTACTTGTACAGCGCCCATATGTCCTGGAAGTTTCTTTCCTTTAAATACTCTTGATGGGAAAGAACTTGCTCCCATTGAACCCGCAGCTCTGTGATATTTAGAACCGTGTGCCATGGGTCCTCTATGTTGGCCATGTCTTTTAATAGCACCTTGATATCCTTTACCTTTAGAAATACCAGTTACATCAACTTTTTCTCCAGCAGCGAAGATATCTGCTTTGATTTCACTGCCTACTTCGTAGCTACTGATATCTTCCAAACGGAATTCTTTTAATTTTCTTTTTGGCGCTACGCCAGCTTTTTCAAAGTGGCCTTTCATTGGCTTATTCACATGCTTTTCTTTAGCATCAACAAATCCAACCTGGATTGCATTGTATCCGTCGTTTTCAACAGTCTTCTTCTGAACCACTACACAAGGTCCTGCTTCTAAAACGGTAACAGGAATTAATTTGCCATCTGCATCGAAAATCTGAGTCATACCAATTTTTCTTCCTAAAATAGCTTTCTTCATTATTACACCTCCTATTAATCTACAGCGGATTGTACATTCATACAATCATCCTAGATAGATTCAATATCTTGGATTTTATATCTTTGATGCTGAATCTATTTCCGAAAACTTATTTTACATCTACTTTAATATCTACGCCTGCAGGCAAGTCAAGGCGCATTAAAGCATCTACAGTCTTAGGTGTTGGAACAACAATATCGATCAATCTCTTGTGAGTTCTCATTTCGAATTGTTCTCTGGAATCTTTGTATTTGTGAACCGCTCTTAAAATAGTAATCACTTCTTTTTTAGTTGGCAATGGAATAGGTCCACTTACTTTTGCCCCAGTCTTTTTAGCTGTTTCAATAATTTTTTCAGCTGATTGATCGATTAACTTGTGATCATACGCCTTTAAGCTAATTCTAATTTTTTGATTTGCCATAAAAAAAGTCCCCTCCTTTTCGCACTTTTAGTTTAGTACGACAAGTGGTGACTGCACACTCATCCGGGTGTATCTAATAATACACAAATGCATTAAAAATGCAATTCCCTCGATATGGTACAGTGACCTTGTCGCCCCGTTTCTTGAACTGGACATTGCTCAGTGAAAATTATCCCGCTTTTGCGGCAACCTTTCACATCATCGCTCTCAATGTCACAACATTAATGAGTATACAATAAAATCCTTTGCATTGCAAGGGTTTTTTTCATTAATTCCTTTTTTTCTACTAGAAAATTTACCCATGCTCGTAAAAAAAACTTAATTATTTGACTAAAATTGAAGAAGCTTGTTTATCTTCTTCGTTAATTGAAAAAATCACATCCCAAATGGGATGTGATTTTATATTATATTATTCAATAATTTCTACTACGGAACCAGCACCAACTGTTCTACCACCTTCACGGATAGCGAAACGAAGTCCTTTTTCCATAGCAACTGGTGCAATAAGTTCAATTGTCATTTCAATGTTATCACCAGGCATGCACATTTCAACGCCTTCTGGTAAAGCGATAACACCTGTAACGTCTGTTGTTCTGAAGTAGAACTGTGGTCTGTAGTTTGCGAAGAATGGAGTATGACGTCCACCTTCTTCTTTCTTAAGAACGTAAACTTGTGCTTTGAATTTTTTATGAGGTGTAATAGATCCTGGTTTAGCTAAAACTTGTCCTCTTTCAACTTCATCTCTTTGAACACCACGAAGAAGTGCTCCGATGTTGTCACCAGCTTGCGCTTGATCTAATAATTTACGGAACATTTCTACTCCAGTTACAACTACTTTTCTGGATTCATCAGAAAGTCCTACGATTTCAACTTCGTCTTGTACTTTAAGCACTCCACGTTCTACTCTACCAGTAGCAACTGTTCCACGTCCTGTAATGGAGAATACGTCTTCTACAGGCATAAGGAATGGTTTGTCAACATCTCTTTCTGGAGCTGGGATGTAAGAGTCAACAGCTTCGAATAATTCAAGAATTTTGTCTCCCCATTCGCTGTTTGGATCTTCTAATGCTTTAAGAGCAGATCCTCTGATTACTGGGATTTCATCTCCTGGGAATTCATATTCATTTAATAATTCACGAATTTCCATTTCAACTAAGTCAAGTAATTCTTCATCGTCTACCATGTCACATTTATTCATGAATACTACGATGTAAGGAACGCCTACCTGACGGGAAAGAAGAATATGTTCTCTTGTTTGAGCCATAGGACCATCAGTTGCAGCAACAACGATGATAGCACCGTCCATTTGAGCTGCTCCTGTGATCATGTTTTTAACGTAGTCAGCGTGTCCTGGGCAGTCAACGTGTGCATAGTGACGGTTTGGAGTTTCGTATTCTACGTGAGATGTAGAAATTGTGATTCCACGTTCTCTTTCTTCTGGAGCTTTGTCAATATTATCGAAAGCTACAGCTTCACCTAATCCATATCTAGCATGAAGAGTCTTTGTAATTGCTGCTGTTAATGTTGTTTTACCATGGTCAACGTGTCCGATTGTACCAATGTTAACATGGGGCTTTGTTCTTTCAAATTTAGATTTTGCCATTTTAAATTATCCTCCTTTTATTTGCTTAACATCAATATTAATTATATTTGAAGTCTTTCTTTATTTCAAGCCTTTTATGCTATTCAGCCTTTGATCTACCGGCTACTACTTTATCCTGAATGCTCTTTGGCACTGGCTCATAGTGATGGAATTCCATAGAATATACACCACGTCCTTGAGTCTTGGAACGAAGGTCTGTCGCATATCCAAACATTTCAGCCAATGGCACAAATGCATGGATAACTTGAACACCGTTTCTTGCTTCCATTCCTTCGATTCTACCACGGCGAGAGTTAAGGTCACCTATAACATCTCCCATGTATTCTTCAGGAACAGTAACGTCAACTTTTTCAATAGGTTCAAGAAGAACTGGATTACCTTTTTTCATAGCTTCTTTAAATGCCATGGAACCAGCAATCTTAAACGCCATTTCAGATGAGTCAACTTCATGGTAAGATCCATCGTATAATATAGCCTTAATACCAAGTACAGGATATCCACCTAAAATACCACTTTGCATTGCTTCCTGAATACCATTATCAACTGCTGGGATGTATTCTTTTGGAATAGCTCCTCCAACAATCTTGTTTTCAAATTCGTAAGTTTTTTCGCTATTAACATCCATTGGCTCAAATCTAACTTTACAGTGTCCGTATTGTCCACGTCCACCAGATTGTCGAACGAATTTTCCTTCAACATCTGCAGCTGCCTGAATGGTTTCTTTATAAGCAACTTGTGGTTCACCAACATTTGCTTCTACTTTAAATTCACGAAGCAGACGGTCAACAATAATTTCAAGGTGAAGTTCTCCCATTCCTGAAATAATGGTCTGTCCTGTTTCTTTATCGGTGTAAGTTCTAAATGTTGGGTCTTCTTCTGCAAGTTTAGAAAGGGCAATTCCCATTTTTTCCTGACCTGCTTTTGTTTTTGGTTCAACCGCAACAGAAATAACAGGCTCTGGGAATACCATGGATTCTAAGATAACAGGATGTTGTTCATCACAAAGGGTATCTCCTGTTGTTGTGAATTTTAATCCAACTGCTGCCGCAATGTCACCGGAATATACTTTATCAATTTCTTCACGGTGATTTGCATGCATCTGCAGGATACGACCGATTCTTTCTTTCTTGCCTTTTGTAGAGTTAAGTACATAAGAACCGGAGTTCATTGTACCAGAATATACTCTAAAGAATGCAAGTTTTCCAACATAAGGGTCGCTCATAATTTTAAATGCTAATGCTGAGAAAGGCTCTTCATCGGAAGAATGTCTTTCGATTTCTTCCTCTGTACCTGGAATTACCCCTTTAATAGATGGGATATCCGTTGGTGCAGGAAGGTATTCTACTACAGCATCTAATAGTCTTTGAACTCCCTTATTCTTATACGCAGAACCGCAAAGTACAGGAATGATTTGTACATTGATTACTGCTTTTCTAAGAGCTGCTTTTAACTGTTCCTCAGTTAATTCTTCTCCTTCAAGATAAAGCATCATCAATTCTTCATCGGTTTCAGCAATTGCTTCAACCATTGCCATTCTGTACTCTTCTGCTTGTTCTTTCATGTCTTCAGGAATCTCTTCTTCTGAAATGTCTTTTCCTAAATCATCTTTATAGATGTAGGCTTTCATTTTCATTAAGTCGATAATTCCTGTAAAAGTTTCTTCTTTACCAATTGGTAATTGAATTGGCACTGCATTGGCATTTAATCTTTCTTTCATCATTGCCACTGCATTGTAAAAGTCGGCTCCCATAATATCCATCTTATTTACGAAAGCCATACGTGGAACATGATATTTGTCAGCTTGACGCCATACAGTTTCTGATTGAGGTTCTACGCCACCTTTTGCACAGAACACACCAACAGCACTATCTAATACACGAAGAGAACGTTCAACTTCAACGGTGAAGTCAACGTGACCAGGTGTATCAATAATATTAATACGATTACCTTTCCATTGGCAAGTTGTTGCTGCAGAGGTGATCGTGATACCTCTTTCTTGTTCTTGTTCCATCCAGTCCATAGTTGCAGTGCCTTCATGGCTTTCACCAAGTTTATGGGTACGACCGGTATAAAATAAAATACGCTCAGTTAATGTTGTTTTTCCCGCATCAATATGAGCCATAATACCAATATTTCTGGTACGTTCAAGCGGGAATTCTCTTCCTGCCAAAGTTACTCCTCCTTTGGTAATATCTACTTATCTATTTCTTTACTTCGGTAGTTTTTACTGTTTTTTAACTTTTATGCACATCTACAAAGAATCCAATTTCTATGTAGAGTAATGATATACTTTCGTATATCATTACCATCTGTAGTGTGCAAATGCTTTGTTGGCTTCTGCCATTTTGTGTGTATCTTCTTTTTTCTTAACAGCTCCGCCTGTATTGTTAATAGCATCCAAGATTTCTGCTGCAAGACGATCTGTCATTGTCTTTTCACCGCGTTGTCTAGCATATAACACTAACCAGCGAAGTCCTAATGTTTGTCTTCTGTCAGGTCTTACTTCTACTGGTACTTGGTATGTTGCTCCCCCTACACGACGAGCTTTTACTTCTAAAACAGGCATAATGTTGTTTAATGCTTCTTCGAATGCTTCTAAAGCATCTTTACCTGTTTTTTCAGCTATTCTTTCAAATGCGCCGTATACGATTTTTTGAGCAACTCCCTTTTTCCCGTCAAGCATTACATTGTTAATTAACTTTGTAACAACCTTGCTATTGTACAAAGGATCAGGCAGTACTTCTCTTTTTGAAACATGTCCTTTACGTGGCACGATTCTTCCCTCCTTAATAATGGATTAATTATCTCATCGGTACTCGTACAAAATGTACGTTACGTGCTCCAGGTCCGCTACATCTATATTATAACCGCTTCACGCAGAGTTATATCTGTATCCGTCTGGGCACTTTATGTCTTAAACGACTTATTTTTTAGGTCTCTTTGCTCCGTATTTGGAACGGCCTTGTTTTCTGTTTGCTACTCCAGCTGTGTCTAATGTACCACGAATGATGTGATATCTTGTACCAGGAAGGTCTTTTACTCTTCCGCCTCTGATAAGAACAACGCTATGCTCTTGGAGGTTGTGTCCTTCTCCAGGAATGTACGCTGTTACTTCGATTTGGTTAGTAAGACGTACCCTCGCAATTTTACGAAGAGCTGAGTTTGGTTTCTTTGGTGTAGCTGTTTTAACAGCTGTACAAACTCCTCTCTTTTGTGGAGCAGAAAGATTCGTTGCTTTCTTCTTTAAGGAGTTGAATCCTTTTTGAAGCGCTGGTGCAGTTGATTTTTTCTCAACTGTTTTTCTTCCTTTACGTACTAACTGATTAAATGTGGGCATGCTTTACACCTCCTTACTTAATAACTACTGCTGCCGCAGTTTTTACTTCTACATTGCATGCTTTACCCAGTTCTGCCATGGTTTCTACCATGACGATCGGTACATTACGCTCTTTTGCGAGCTCCAGAACTCTGCGCACTACGCGCTCGTCTGCATCTTTAGCAACATAAACAACCTCAGCTTGATTATTCTCTAATACTTTGGCTGTTTGCTTTGCTCCTACTACTTTTTGATGTGTTTTTAGTCTGTGCACATAAATCCCCCTCTCAGGTTCATTTTTATGTGGGAAATCATATCATAATATGATTTTTAAACACACACTGATGAATTTTATCACTTAGCAAGAAAAATGTCAAGGTAATATTGAATTTTCCAGTTTTTGCGATACCTTGGTATATCACATAATATGCTGAGAGTGTGGAAGCTTCTCACGTTCTAGAATCTGCATAGCAGGTCGATACAAAGTACATAAGTTTCCTGATCTGCAGCTTTATAAGCAACTGATATCGTCTTGCACAAGTTGCCCGTGGCCTTTGAAATATATTCAAGAGAAGTATACCATTCTTCCTGATTTTTCATAGCCTGACGGAAGTATTTTTTGGAGCTATAGTCGTCTCCAGGCATTGCCGGTTTAAAGTTTTCATCCTGCTCCACCTGGATTTTTGGATTCATAATCGTATGACTTACTTGTTTACCTGATCCATTAATGACATACAGACATTCAATATCATTAAGGTTTTCAATTTCTGCCTTCAGGATCACATCGATTGTCTGTGTAGTCGTTGCATTAAATAATTTTGATACGAGTCTGGTAACCAGTTCTCTTGTGAATATTTCTTCCGTTTTCTTATCAATGACAGCTACTTTTTTGTCTCCCTTTAACCGGTATCGTTGAAGAACTTCTTTCAAATGAGTAGAAATATTCGACAAGGTCATTGCCCCTGCACTATTTTCTTCGGCATAAGCTGCACTACTTTGTACCCCTTCTGAAATATTTGTAATGATCACAGAAGTTTCTTTGAGGTTTTCTGCCTGAATATTAGACAAATCTGCTATTTGCTTACAGAGGCCAGCTACCCCTTGAATCGAGTCATGTATGTTTTTAAAACTTTCTGCCGTCCTTTGCGTGATTTTTGCACTTTCATCGGCTGCAATTATACTGTTATTAATGAGTTGCGTAGTCTGACCAACCGCTTCAGTACTTTTCTGTGCCAGTTTGGTAATTTCTTTGGCAACTACTGAAAAACCTTGACCGGTCTCCCCAGCTCTTGCGGCTTCAATTGTTGCATTTAAAGCTAGCAATCTGGTCTGTTCGGCAATTTCATTAATTAATCCGATAATATGAGATATATCATCAATGGAAGACTTAACTTTATCTACAGAAGATAGCATCTGATCCATACAGTCTCTGCCGATTTCGGTTTCTCTTGTAATCGCTTCGACGGTCTGCGCGGCTGCCTTTGCATTGTCTGCATTAACTACCGTTTTGCTTGTAATATCATATATAGTTTCTGTCAAATCAGAAATCAAAGCTGCCTGTTCCGTCGTATTTTCTGCCAGGAATGAAGAACCCGTCTCAACCTGATTGCTCATACTGTCTATCTCCGTAGACAGCTTGTGAATCTCTTCGAAGGAGCAATTCAGAGAATGCCTGATTTTATGAAGAGCATTTTTAATGGGCAAAAAATCTCCCTGATAAACTACATCCTTTGAAAAGGAAACAGCCATATTCCCAGCCGACAAATGGGATAATATATGGGATATCTCATTGATATAAGAATTAAAGGTATTATTGATTTGATTAATTTCCTCTGCCAAATCTCCTAAAAAAGCAAATTGGTCTGTATCAATCTTGACATCCAGGTTACCATTACGCATTTGCTTTATATGGCTTCTAATGTGATCCGCTTCTTCTGAAATTATTCTTAATTCCTTATTATGTTTTCTCAGCCTCATATGCTCATTTCCCCCTTCTCATATCTATTTTAATAATTTTAATAATCTTTATTTTTCTGCTTATACACACCGCATTTTAGTACATTTTATAGTGTTGCCAATACCATATTCTTATGTTCAGAAAGCGTCCCCCATTAAACATGTAAAACTTACATGCATCAAATAATTGTAATTACATCATTTATTTTCCATCTTAAAAATCAAAAAAAGCAACCAGGTTTTAAGCCTCGTTGCTATTACTAATAAAATAACTATATATTACAAATTAACAATTGTCAAGAATATCACAATAATATAATTTATTTTGATTCATTTTATGATTCTCTTATTTCTTTTATGTTACCATCTTAAGTGATCACCAGTAATTATTTTCTAACAAAAAAGGACCCCTATGGGTCCTCTTTTGGTTAGTCAACCTTTTCAACATCTATTCTGCGATATCTTTGCATTCCTGTTCCTGCCGGAATGAGTTTACCGATAATTACATTTTCTTTAAGACCAATTAATGGATCGGTCTTTCCTTTGATCGCTGCTTCTGTTAATACTCTGGTAGTTTCCTGGAAAGATGCTGCCGATAAGAAAGAATCTGTTGCCAAGGAAGCTTTTGTAATACCAAGCAGAACCTGCTTTCCTTCAGCTTCTCTAAGTCCCAGTTCTCTCACTCTCTTATTGGTTTCTTCAAATTCCAGTCTGTCTACTAAACTTCCCGGAAGCAGATCTGTATCTCCGTTTTCTTCGATTTTTACTTTTTTGAGCATTTGTCGAACAATAATTTCGATATGCTTATCATTGATCTCAACCCCTTGAAGACGATATACTCTTTGTACTTCTTTGAGCATATAATCCTGAACGGCTCTTACACCTTTTTCTTCAATCTTCAGAAGGTCATGAGGATTTACACTACCTTCAGTTAATTCGTCCCCAGCTTTTACCTTTGTTCCATCATATACTTTAATTCTGGAACCGTAAGGGATGAGATATGATTTAGATTCTCCTGTTTCTTCGTTTGTAACGATAACTTCTCTTTTCTTCTTTGTATCACTGATCTTAACAACGCCGCCAAATTCCGCAATAATTGCAAGTCCTTTTGGTTTTCTTGCTTCAAACAATTCTTCTACACGAGGAAGACCTTGTGTGATATCGTCTCCTGCGATACCTCCGGTATGGAATGTACGCATGGTAAGCTGTGTACCTGGTTCACCAATGGATTGAGCAGCAATAATTCCGACAGATTCACCTACTCTTACTTTATTGCCTGATGCCAGGTTTGCACCATAGCATTTTGCACAAATACCAATTCTTGAGCGGCAAGTCAATACGGTTCTTATGTGCACTTCAGTAATACCAGCCGCTACAATTTTTTCAGCTTCGTCTGCGCCTATCATATTGTCTGCTTTTACGATAATCTCACCTGTTTCAGGATGTTTAATATCCTCTACTGCCCAACGACCACGAATTCTGTCTTGCAAGGATTCAATCACTTCATCTCCGTCTGTAAATGCCTTAACCCACATTCCTGGAACTTCTTCGCCATTTTTTATGCAGTCTTCTTCTCTTATGATTAAATCCTGTGCAACGTCAACAAGACGTCTTGTTAAGTATCCGGAGTCCGCTGTACGAAGCGCTGTATCTGCCAGACCTTTTCTAGCACCGTTAGCAGAAATAAAGTACTCAAGAACGGACAGTCCTTCACGGAAGTTCGCTTTAATAGGCAGCTCGATAATTCTACCTGATGCACTGGCCATAAGTCCTCTCATACCAGCTAATTGCTTAATCTGATTGGTTGAACCACGGGCACCGGAATGAGCCATCATGTAGATATTGTTGTATTTGCCTAAATTCTCTAACAGAGCCGCTGTGATCTTGTCATTTGCCTTGTTCCACGCCGCAATAACTTTGTTGTATCTTTCTTCATTCGTCATTAATCCTCTTCTGAAGAGTTTGGTAACTTTATCCACAGTTTCTTCCGCTTCTTTTAGGATTGCTTTCTTTTGTTCCGGAATTTCCATATCGGAAACGGATACTGTAATAGCTCCTATTGTCGAGAATTTAAAACCTAATTCTTTAATTTTATCTAATACTTCTGCAGTTTTGGTTGCTTTATGTTTGATGATGCATCTGTTAATGATCTTTCCTAAGGCTTTTTTATCCACCAGGAAATCTATTTCGAATTTGAATTGGTTTTCTGGAATACTTCTATCTACAAAACCAATATCCTGAGGTATTGCCTCGTTAAAAATGATACGGCCAACTGTTGTTTCAACCAGTCTGGATTCCATTTTTCCATTGATTTCTCTATAGCGTCGTACCTTGATCTTAGCATGAAGGCCAATTATCTTGTTATCGTACGCTAAGATCGCTTCCTGTTCATCTTTAAAGACTTTTCCTTCTCCTTTTTCGCCATCTTTCTCAAGAGTTAAGTAATATGTTCCTAATACCATGTCCTGAGAAGGTACAGCCACAGGAGCACCATCAGACGGTTTTAATAAGTTATTCGGAGAAAGAAGCAAGAATCTGCATTCTGCCTGTGCTTCAACGGATAACGGTACGTGAACAGCCATCTGGTCTCCGTCAAAGTCAGCATTATACGCCGTACATACCAAGGGGTGGAGTTTAATCGCTCTACCTTCAACCAATACCGGTTCAAATGCTTGAATTCCCAAACGGTGAAGTGTGGGAGCACGGTTTAACATAACAGGATGTTCTTTGATCACTTCTTCTAATACATCCCATACTTCATTTTGAAGTCTTTCAACCATTCTTTTTGCAGATTTAATATTATGAGCCAATCCGTCTTCCACGAGTTTCTTCATTACAAAAGGCTTAAATAGCTCAATAGCCATTTCTTTAGGAAGCCCACATTGGTAAATCTTCAAATTAGGTCCTACAACGATAACGGAACGGCCGGAGTAGTCAACACGTTTCCCAAGCAAGTTTTGACGGAAACGTCCTTGCTTTCCTTTTAACATATCAGAAAGGGATTTAAGCGGTCTATTACCAGGACCTGTTACAGGTCTGCCTCTTCTGCCATTGTCAATTAAGGCATCTACGGCTTCCTGAAGCATACGCTTTTCATTGCGTACAATGATATTAGGAGCCCCTAAATCCAGGAGTCTTTTAAGGCGGTTGTTTCTGTTGATTACTCTTCTGTATAAATCATTAAGGTCAGAAGTCGCAAATCTTCCTCCGTCCAGCTGAATCATAGGTCTAAGATCAGGAGGCAATACGGGAATAACATCCAGAATCATCCATTCTGGTCTGTTGCCTGAAAGTCTGAACGCTTCTACAACTTCTAATCTTTTAATAATACGGATTCTTTTTTGACCTGTCGTTTCCTGGAGAGCTTTCTTTAATTCTTTAGATTCTTTTTCAAGGTCAATACTCATTAATAATTCTTTTATAGCTTCTGCACCCATTCCCGCACGGAAGCCATTACCATATTTTTCTACAGCATCTCTGTACTCTTTCTCTGTTAAAAGTTGCTTGTATTGTAAGCCGGTATCTCCTGAATCCAATACAATATAGGATGCAAAATACAGCACTTTTTCCAAAGCCCTAGGGGACATATCAAGGATCAGTCCCATGCGGCTCGGAATCCCTTTAAAGTACCAAATATGAGAAACAGGAGCAGCCAACTCAATATGTCCCATTCTTTCTCTTCGAACTTTAGATTTTGTTACTTCAACACCACAGCGGTCACATACAACGCCTTTATAGCGAATGCGTTTATATTTTCCGCAGTGACATTCCCAGTCTTTACTGGGCCCGAAAATTCTTTCACAGAATAGACCGTCTCTTTCGGGCTTTAATGTACGATAATTAATCGTTTCAGGTTTTTTTACTTCTCCCTTGGACCACTCTCTTATCTTGTCGGGAGAAGCCAAAGATATTTTTATGGCATCAAATAAAACGGATTGGTCCATATTTGTAGGCATGGATTACTCTCCTTTCCTATTCCGTTTAAAAATCGATATCGTCTTCATCGTCAAAAAGGCCAAATGCATCGTCATCCAAAGGCTCAACATCCTCCGCTGTATCAAAGAAATCTTCGTCTAAATCATCTGCGTCTAAGTCTTCTTCCTCATCTTCATTGGCACTTTCATTGTTATAGCCTGCAGAATAGTTTGGTCCATCTTCAGTACCTTCTATATTCACATTCAATTCATCAACATCGTCTACAGATTCTTTGATTTCTACCTCTGTTTGGTCTTCCAACAATACTTTTACATCTAAAGCAAGAGATTGCAGTTCTTTTAAGAGAACTTTGAAAGATTCCGGAACACCTGGTTCTGGGATATTTTCGCCTTTAACAATAGCTTCATAGGTTTTTACACGACCTACAACATCGTCAGACTTAATAGTAAGAATTTCTTGCAGGGTATATGCCGCACCATATGCTTCAAGCGCCCAAACTTCCATTTCTCCGAAACGTTGTCCTCCGAATTGTGCTTTACCACCAAGAGGCTGTTGAGTGATGGTAGCATAAGGTCCTGTTGAACGGGCATGAATCTTATCATCAACCAAGTGTGCAAGTTTCAGATAATGCATGTATCCGACAGTAACTGGGTTATCAAAGTATTCCCCTGTACGCCCATCTCTTAACATGATCTTTCCATCTCTTGGTATTGGTACGCCTCTCCATTCTTCTCGGTGATCTTTATTTTCTTCCAGATACTTAAATACTTCAGGATGAAGTTTGTCCTTCCACTTGCTTTCAAATTCTTCCCACTCTGTATTCACATAATCATTAGCAAGTTCTAAAGTATCCATGATATCTATTTCGTTAGCCCCGTCAAATACTGGCGTCGCAATCTTCCAGCCCAAAGCTTTTGCCGCTAAACCAAGATGGACTTCTAAGACCTGACCTATGTTCATACGAGAAGGCACACCAAGAGGATTGAGTACGATATCCAACGGACGACCATTTGGTAAGAATGGCATGTCTTCTACGGGGAGAATTCTCGAGATTACCCCTTTGTTTCCATGACGCCCTGCCATTTTATCTCCTACAGAGATCTTTCTCTTCTGAGCAATGTAGCATCGAACCAATTGATTCACTCCTGGAGATAATTCATCACCATTTTCTCTTGTAAAGATCTTAACATCTACAATAATTCCAGCTTCTCCATGAGGAACACGAAGTGAAGTATCTCTTACTTCCCTTGCTTTTTCTCCAAAAATTGCTCTAAGTAATCTTTCCTCAGCAGTTAACTCAGTTTCTCCTTTAGGGGTTACCTTACCTACTAAGATATCTCCTGAGCGTACTTCGGCACCAATTCTTATGATTCCTCTTTCATCCAAATCTTTAAGAGCGTCTTCCCCTACGTTTGGAATATCTCTTGTGATTTCCTCAGGACCTAATTTCGTATCTCTGGCTTCTGCTTCGTATTCTTCTATATGAATAGATGTATATACATCTTCTTGCACTAATCTTTCACTGAGTAAAACAGCATCTTCGTAGTTATAACCTTCCCATGTCATAAAGCCAATGAGAGGGTTCTTACCTAAGGCAATTTCTCCATGGTCAGTAGATGGACCGTCAGCAATCACTTCGCCTGCTTCTACTTTTTGACCTTTGTCCACAATCGCCCTTTGATTGATGCAGGTTCCCTGGTTGCTTCTTAAGAACTTCAATAGTTTATAAGTATGTCGATCTCCTTTATCTGTTCTGATGACAATTTCATTTGCAGTAACTCTCTCAACAATGCCGCCTTCTTTTGCAATCACAACAACTCCAGAATCTCTTGCTGCTTTATATTCCATACCTGTTCCTACAATAGGCGCTTCAGTCTTTAAAAGCGGAACTGCCTGGCGCTGCATGTTGGATCCCATAAGGGCACGGTTAGCGTCATCGTTTTCAAGGAAAGGAATCATCGCTGTTGCAACTGAAACCAATTGCTTTGGAGATACATCCATTAAATCTACTTTATCAACATCTATCTCAAGAATCTCTTTTTTATGTCTACCAGTGATCTTCTTGTTGACAAATTCTCCATTTTCTGTTAATGGTTGGTTTGCTTCAGCAACCATATAGTTTTCTTCTTCATCAGCAGTTACATAGATAACCTTGTCGGTAACAATAGCTTTACCGCTCGAATGATCAACAACACGGTAAGGAGCTTCAATAAAACCGTACTCATTGATTCTTGCATAAGTAGCCAAGGAGTTAATCAAACCAATGTTTGGACCTTCAGGTGTTTCAATAGGACACATTCTTCCGTAATGGGAATAGTGAACGTCACGCACTTCGAATCCTGCTCTTTCTCTTGAAAGTCCACCAGGTCCAAGGGCGGATAATCTTCTTTTATGAGTTAACTCTGCTAATGGATTGGTTTGATCCATGAACTGAGACAATTGAGAACTTCCGAAGAATTCCTTTATGGCTGCGGAAACAGGTCTGATATTAATAAGCGCCTGTGGAGTAACTGCTTCCATATCTTGAATGGTCATACGTTCTCTTATTACTCTTTCCATTCTTGACAAGCCAATACGGAATTGGTTCTGGAACAATTCACCTACTGCACGAATTCTTCTGTTGCCAAGATGGTCAATATCATCTACATTGCCTATTCCATGTTCTAAGTGAATATTGTAATTAATTGATGCCATAATATCTTCAAGGGTGATATGTTTTGGAATCAATCTGGCAATATTATCTTTTATTGCCTGTTTCAACTCTTCTTCATCTTCATAGGCATCCATCAATTCTTTTAGTACCGGATAATAAACTTTTTCTTTTATTCCTAGCTCTTCTGCATTGATATTAAGATGCTTTTCGATATTTACGGTTAAGTTGCTAAGAATAATTACCGGTGTATCTGAGCCTGGTGCTTTTACGACAATGGATTTTACGCCTGTATCTTGGATCGCATCAGCCAACTCCATTGTTATCTTTTGTCCCGCTTCAGCAATAATTTCTCCAGTACTTTCATCAATTACCGGATTTACAAGTTCTAAATTGCGTACTCTATTTCTAAATGCGAGCTTTTTATTAAATTTATATCGTCCAACTTTCGCTAAATCGTATCTTTTGGGATCAAAGAACATATTATTTAGAAGAGACTTCGCGCTTTCAACAGTCGGAGGTTCTCCCGGACGAATTCTCTTATAGATTTCAATTAATCCTTCTTCGTGGGATTTTGTATTGTCTTTTTCAAGCGTAGCTAATATCTTTGCTTCTTCTCCAAATAATTCTTTTATCTTTTCATCGCTTCCAATTCCAAATGCACGAATCAAAACTGTAACCGGAACTTTTCTTGTACGATCCACGCGTACATAGAAAACATCGTTGGAATCGGTTTCATATTCTAACCAAGCACCTCTATTAGGAATAACCGTAGCTGAAAAGAGTTGTTTTCCTACTTTATCAAAATCTACTCCATAATAAATGCCCGGTGAACGCACAAGCTGGCTTACGATAACCCTCTCTGCACCATTAATAATGAAAGTTCCATTATCGGTCATGATCGGAAAATCGCCCATAAATATTTCTTGTTCTTTGATTTCATCTGTTTCCTTATTATGCAGACGAACCTTTACTTTCAGTGCTGTTGCATATGTAGCATCTCTTTCTTTACACTCTTCGATTGAATACTTTGGCTCCTTGTCCAATGAAAAATCGACAAACTCCAGCACTAGATTACCACTATAATCCGTGATAGGGGAGATATCTTGAAAAACTTCTTTCAATCCTTCTTCTAAGAACCACTTGTAAGAGTTTTTCTGCACTTCAATTAAATTTGGCATTTCCAGAACTTCATCCATTCTGGCATAGCTCATGCGAACTCCTTTCCCGACTGGCACGGGATGGATTCTATTTTTCTCCATGTATACTCTCACCCCTTGAATTTTTTATACTCACAAATGCAATAAATGCATTTTGTAACCACAATTAGATAACACTGCAAAACTTAGTAGAAAATAATAAAATATTTAATGCATATTGTCATTGCTGTGTGAATATGTTATAATAAAAATGATATAAAGTCTAATTATATACATATTGACACATTTTAAAATGTTAGCATACTTCACTAGACCTGTCAAGGTCTTTTTATTATTATAAAAAAAATAAAATCTCCCTAGGGAGATTTTATTTTTTATGAAATTCATTATTTTAATGTTACTTTTGCTCCAGCTTCTTCTAATTTTGCTTTTAAGCTTTCAGCTTCTTCTTTTGCAACGCCTTCTTTAACTACTTTTGGAGCGCCTTCTACAAGGTCTTTAGCTTCTTTTAATCCAAGGCCAGTGATTTCTCTGATTACTTTGATTACTTTAATCTTTTGAGCGCCTGCATCTGTTAATTCAACATCGAATTCTGTCTTTTCTTCTGCAGCAGCAGCTCCACCAGCTACAGCGCCAGCAGCTACCATAACACCAGCAGCAGCGGATACTCCGAATTCTTCTTCACATTTTTCTACTAATTCATTAAGTTCTAAAACTGTAAGTTCTTTAACAGCATCAATAATTTCTTGAATTGATAATTTTGCCATTCTAGGACACCTCCGAATATTTTATTTTATATTTTTCACACATTATTCTGCAGCAGCTTCTGAGCCTTCTGCTTTCTTTTCTGCAATTGCTTTTATTACACGAGCAAAAGATGCAATAGGAGAATTGAAGCTTCCAAGCAATTTGGAAAGCAATTCTTCTTTTGGTGGGATCTTTGCGATCTTAGTAATTCCAGGTGCATCGTATAATTTACCTTCTACAACGCCTGCTTTAAATTCTAAAGCTTTATATTTGGATGCAATTTCATTTAGAACTCTAGGGCCATTGGTTGGATCATTATAACTGAACGCAATAGCGCTAGGTCCTTCAAGGTAATCTTTTAAAGGTTCGAACTCTGTATCTTTTACAGCGAAGTTCATCATTGTGTTTTTGTAAACTTTGTAGTCTACTCCTGCTTCACGGAGCTTCTTTCTAAGCTCTGTATCCTGTTCAACAGTTAAACCTCTGTAATCAACCAATACAACAGACGCAGCACCATTTAATTTTTCTTTAATTTCATTAACCACTGCTTGTTTTTGATCTAATTTAGCCACTACTTCCACCTCCTTGGATATAACCATTCAATCAAAAAACCTCTTTGCCCGCAGACAAAGAGGTTATATATAACGATCATAAATCATTTATAACTTCTATACCTCGGTAGGTAGAAAATCTTTACGCCATACGGCACCTACTGTCTGCGGCCACAAGGTTTTCAGTTTTATTCAACAAAAGATATTATATCCATTTCTTCTGTATTTGTCAACACATTGTTGCAATAAACTATTTTTACCAAAAGCTTGTACCAGAATATTATTCTGATATCTTCAAAGGATTGATTTTGATTCCAGGGCTCATAGTGGAAGATACGGCAATGCTCTTCAGGTATTGTCCTTTAGCAGCTGCCGGTTTTGCTTTTATAACTGCACTCATAAGTGTTTGGAAGTTATCGAGTAATTTATCTGTACCAAAAGATACTTTTCCAATAGGTACGTGGATAATATTTGTTTTATCTAAACGGTATTCAATTTTACCGGCTTTAATATCTGCAATTGCTTTTGCAACGTCCATAGTAACGGTTCCTGCTTTAGGGTTTGGCATTAAGCCTTTTGGTCCCAAAACACGTCCAAGACGTCCAACAACAGCCATCATATCTGGTGTTGCAACAACAACGTCAAATTCCAGCCATCCTTCATTTTGGATTTTTGGAACCAGTTCTTCTCCTCCAACAAAATCTGCTCCTGCTTCTTCTGCTTCCTTTGCTTTATCACCTTTAGCAAATACAAGTACACGTACTGTTTTACCTGTTCCATGAGGGAGAACAACTGCACCACGAACTTGTTGGTCCGCGTGTCTTGAGTCAACACCTAATTTAATATGTGCTTCTACTGTTTCATCAAATTTCGCAATAGCTACTTTTTGAACCAATTCCATAGCTTCTCTTGCTTCATAAAGAGTGCTACGATCGATTAATTTCGCAGCTTCGATATATTTTTTTCCTCTTTTCATTTCATTACCTCCTTGTGGTATTATCGGGGACAAATGCCCTCCCACTGTTCTAAATACTTAGTTCATTAGTCTTGTACTACAATTCCCATACTTCTTGCTGTTCCTGCAATCATGCTCATAGCAGCTTCTATAGTTGAAGCATTTAAATCTGGCATTTTAAGCTCAGCAATTTTTCTGATTTCTTCTTTGGAAATGGTTGCAACTTTATTCTTATTTGGTACTCCGGAACCGGACTCTATTTTACATGCTTTCTTGAGCAATACTGTTGCCGGTGGAGTCTTTGTGATAAATGTAAAGCTTCTGTCCTGATAAACAGTGATTACAACAGGGATTATTAATCCTGCTTGTTGAGCTGTTCTTTCATTGAATTCTTTACAAAATCCCATAATATTTACACCATGTTGTCCTAATGCAGGTCCAACTGGTGGTGCTGGTGTTGCCTTTCCTGCAGGAATCTGCAATTTAATCATTCCAGTAACTTTTTTCGCCATTTAAGCGCACCTCCATATAATGTGGTATTTGCGGGGATTTCCCTCCCACTGCTCATGCTTTTGCATGCTCTTTGTTTACATCTTTTGAATCTGAGTAAAATCAAGTTCAACTGGTGTTTCTCGTCCAAACATGGATAATCTCACAATCGCCGTTCGTTTATGTTCATGGATTTCCTGGATTACACCAACTGAATTCTCAAACGGTCCTGTTATGACTTTTACAGCATCTCCGACTTCTATATCAATTTTTGCTTTTGGAAGTTCAATGCCCATACCTCTTATTTCTTCCTCTGAAAGAGGAACAGGTTTTGAACCAGGTCCTACAAATCCGGTTACTCCTCTAGTATTCCTCACAACATACCATGTGTCATCTGTCATCAACATTTTCACCAGTACGTATCCCGGGAATATTTTTCGCTGAACTGTCTTTTTCTTTCCATTCTTGATTTCAACTGCATCATGCAGCGGTACAATCACTTCATGGATGAGGTCATGCATACCTCTGTTTTCTATAACTTTTTCAATATTCGCCTTAACTTTGTTCTCATATCCGGAATAGGTATGGACCACATACCATTTTGCCTCGTCAGACATACAATCATCCTTTTATCCAAAAATTTTCATAATAAAGTCGAATCCATTACTGTAAATAAAATCCATAACAAAAACAACCGCTGCTACCAATAAAGAAGTAACAATAACTACTGTGGTTTGTTTGATTAGATCTTCTCGATTGGGCCAAATGATTTTCTTAAACTCACCTCTGAACTGGTGAAAGAGTTCTTTCATCATTCCACTTCCCTTTATAAGTACTTTTGGTACTTCCTACTTGGTTTCTTTGTGTAAAGTATGAGTTTTGCAGAATCTGCAATACTTTTTGGTTTCCATCCTGTCAGGATGATTTCTTTTTTCTTTTGTTGTGTTATAATTTCTTTGTTTGCACTCTGTACATGCCAAAGTGATCTTTACTCTCACAACTTCCACCTCCACTTACTACTAATGAGTTCCATATTTTTAGGCATAAAAAAAAGACCTTTTGCCACTCCAATAATATATCATGGTATGGCAAATAAGTCAAGACTTTAGTAAAAAAGCCAGTGCATATTTGCAAATGGTAATTATTTGATTTTTCTTGCAGTAAATGAAGCTATATTTTTATACACCTGAACTGCCTGAACTTTCCCCTTAGTGATGCTTTTTATTTCTTCCCGTATATTTTTATACTTCATTTGAATAAGCTGGCTGTTTTTTTCTTCCTGGATTTGGATTTTTACGCCTATATCCGTAATAATTTTAATTTGATCCTGCAAACTTTTTATTAAGTCCTTATATTCCTCAACATTGTTTTGAATATTATACGAAATCTTTTTATACAGATCATCAAAGTGTTTATCCAAATCATTAATTTGATCTATTTGCTGTTTTTTTTCACAACTAAGCTGATCAAACAAATCCATATTGTTTTCTTTTGACCCCAGGATTAATGCTTGATTTTCGGTAATGGTATAAATCTGCTCTAACAGTTTCTTTTTTTTATTCAGTATTTCCAACAAAATTTTTAACTGCACCTGGACTTCTTTATAAGTCATCTGAATGCCTCCAGAAAAACGTGATTACACAGACTGATGTTTTGCCAGTTTCATAGCTTCCTTCCATGTATCTCTTAATTCTTTAATTAATCCATATACTTCTTCTAAAATAACCTTATCCTTTTTGATATTTGCTTCTACCAGTCTTCTGTATATATAATCATAAAGGGCACCTAATTCTTTGCTGATTGGATATTTTTTATCTAAGCTGGCCTGGAATTCTTCTATAATGTCTTCCGTACGAACAATGCATCTATGGGCTTCGCTCTTATTACCTGCTTCAATAGCTTTTATTGCCTGGTTGCAAAATTTTAACGCTCCATCGTATAACATCAATGTAAGTTCTTGAGGAGAAGCAGTTAAAATCGAATTATTTTTATATGTTTGATACGCATTTGAGTATGTCATAAACATTCCTCCCTAAAAAACTTCAAGAGAAGCTTTATAATGATTTTTATATTTAATAATTATTATACTATAAATATCGGAATTTTGCTTAATAAAATTGAAATGTAATAAAAAGAAAATCGTTCCTTCACCTTGTAAGGTGAAGGAACGATTTATTTTTTAGTATCGAAATAAAATCCCCCAGAACCCGGCGACTCATATTGATACAGCTGATTAGCCGCCTTCCCCTGTCTGATCTTTTTTAATTCCAGGCTTGTTTCATGCAGCAATTTTTCCAGAACTTTCTTATTCTCGTCATCCAGAGATTTTATTCTCAAAGCATGATTAATGATGTCTTCCCGAACTTTTTTTAGCCTTTGAGCCACTGGATATACGTTTACATCAATTTCATCCAGAGAATGAATGCTCAAAGCTTTTTTTAGAAGACTGGATTTTTCTTCAAAGCTTTGATCCAATGTTTTCATTTCATCAATACATTTTTGTCTTTCATTAACGAGCCTTTCAAATTCAAAAAATTGCTCCTCTGTACAATGCTGTGCCTGTTTTTCAGTAAGTTCCCATGCCTTTTTTAAAAGTTGAATTTTCTTTTCTCCCAGTAACGTCATTTCTTGAATAAGCAAATTAATTTCCATATAATCATCCTACTTTTATTGTTGTCCCAGCATAGAAGTGAAATAGCTGGTTTGATTATTTAAGGACGCCAGAGCGGATTCCATTCTTGCAAACATAGCAAAGTAATTGTTTTCTTTTCGCTCTAATTTTTCCAAAAATTCTTCAATAGCCTGGCTTTGGCGGTCTATTTCTTTACTCATCCAGTTATTTGATACAGTAGTTGTATTCTCAAGACCTGCTTTCTCAATCAAAATTCCCCTATAGCCTTTCGAGTCCATGGTTGTACGAATATTGTCATTAATGATATCCTGAAGTCTGGCAGACAAACCATTTTCCGCATATCTTTTTGATCTATTCTCACTGTCATTATAAGATATGTTGGATTTCTTTGTAAATAATTCTGCAATTTGATCAGGGTTTTCTTCTATAGCTTTTCTTAATTTTTCTTCATCAATAACAAGTTTTCCTTTGTCACTATAGACAGTTGATGTGGTAATACCTATATCAAAGATTCTGATTCCTACGCCTTCTACGCTATCATATAATGCTCTTCTCATGGATTCTGTGATTTTCATCAGTGTAGAATCATTTCTTAGTAATCCTTTTTTCGCAGCTTCTTCCCAAAGCTCGATGTCTTTATCAGACATTGATTCCTTCTGCTCATCTGTCAGGGGTTCATAATATTCGTATTTACCTGACTTTACTCTGCTTTCACTCGTTTTTCCATTAATTTTGCCAATTAACTCATTGTAAGCATTCACAAAATCTTTGATTTTAGAAACGAGGGCATCTGGATCTCCTTTGATGGTTATTTGCACTTCTTCAGTTGTAACGCTGTTTAATGTATACTTTACCCCATCAACTTCAAATGTATTGGAGCTTCTTTGAGTCTCTACACCATCTAAAATGAATTTTGCATCAGCAGCCTCCTGCTTAATGTTTGGTCCGCTCTCTCCAAACATTGCTTTCATTAACTTATCTCCCTCAGGACTGCCTGTAGAGATTCTGATTTTATTGGCTGCTCCTTCTTTTTCGCCTTGAAGTATAAATTTATCGCTCACACTATTGTAGGAGAGATTAACGCCCGCATTACTTTTATTGATCTGGTCCATTACCGATTGTATTGTATCCGTTGCTTTAAATGTGAAGGAAACTCCATTGATTTCAAGTTTAACATCGTCTGTAATTTCAAACGCATTACCTAAAGTATCTTTTAAATTTAAAACATTGGTTGTTCCATTTGTAAATCCTAAAGATTTTACCGTTTGATGAGTACTGTTTGCAATTCTGATTTCTTTTCCATTGGTATTTTTAAAAACTAATTTACCTTCGTTTACAGCAACTTCGATGCCTTCACCTTGTACCTTATCATTAATTATTTCTGCTAACCTGTCTATATTACCATTAGCTATTTCTTCAGTAAGATCAATTGAAATTTTTTTGCCGTCTACATAAATATCAAATTCTTTTCCTATTTCAGATATTGTAAGATCAGGGGCGCCCTCTAATTTTGAAATTTTAGCACCATTATTGAATCCTAATTTAGACAGGATATTATTCGTATCTCCATTGCTAAACTTTATTTCGTCTGAAGTATTATAAGATATGATTTTAAGCTGTTGATCATCTGTTGCAGTTACCTTGACTACATTTTTGCCAAATGCATCATTTATTGCATTTGATAAATCGCTTGCCAATGTATCTAAATCGCCTTCATTATAAACTTTATCAGATGGTAAAGTGATTACCTTTTCTTCTCCATTTACACTTATTTTAAATGTACCATCACTCAAATCTACAGGAAAACTTGTCAGTTTGCTCCCTGTAATGGCATTCGTTTGATTGTTATAAAATCCCAGGGAACTAACGTAGGTATTTGTGGTATCAGAAATTTTTAATGTATGTCCTGTCGCTTTAAACTCTATATTTGCTATAATTTTGTTTATATCATCAACATTTTTTACATCTATTTTATTACCATCTGTATCCTTTGCTATTACTTCTACATTTCCTGCTCCAAAAGCGTCGGATATTTTTTCATTTAACTCTGCTACTAATTGTCTTGCTTTTTCTTGATCTAATGCAGGGCCTGAATAATCATTTGATAATGTAATTGTCTTCTTAACTCCGTCTAATGTAATATCAAAGGTTTTCCCTTTTTTCAAATAATCCCAATTAATAGAATCTATACTTGAAGCCATACTTTTTGAAACAGTTTTATTACTTTCCCATATTTCATTTTTAGCCAGTTGGGTAACCTTTATTGTATGGGTACCAGTAGCTACACTGGATGATGCTTCTGCCTGAACAGCAGTGGTATCTACTCCATTAATCTTGGTAGAAATCGAATAAGCTCGAAAGCTCGTTGCAGAAATCAAGTTATCCTTAGATAAAATGTCTAAATATTTATCCCTGAAATTTTTAAGAACATTGATCATTTCTCTGTAGCCTTCTTGCTGCCATTTTAACTTCTGCAGCTTTTGCTTCATTGTATCTACTTTCGTATATTCGGCTTTCATTAATTGCTCGACCATGGATTCCGTATCAAAGCCGGAAAACCCTGTAAGCCTAAGTCTATTACTTACAAGCATAGTGTCCCTCCTTATTCCTTATCTTTTTTCATCCACTATAATACCTGCCACTTCCCAGAGGTGAGCTACCATGTCCAAAATTTTTTCTGGAGGTATTTCACGGATGAGTTCTTTCGTTTCTTTATTAATGACTTTCACCATAATTTGCTTTGTTTCTTCATGAATTGAAAACTCAAATTCCGCCATTACACCATTTAATTTTTTATTTGCTTTTTCAATAGCTTCAATAACTGTCTTCTCTGCTATGGTAGGCTGATACTCAGGGTGAATTTGCGTGTATTCCAGCAAGTCAATATTTTTGTCAAGAATCGAGTCTTTTCTACCTTTGTCAATGTTTTCGTTGTGCATTGTTTGTGGTGTAGACATAGGTACATGGGGCGATTGAATATTGTTTTCTATTTTCATGCTAGATCCCTCCGAAAACAAATTCTTTACTTATGTATCGTCATTTTCTTTTTAAGGATTTATAGATGATCTATAGCTATTATATCCTATAGCTATATAAGATGAGGATTTTGCTCAATCCAAGCTTTTGTTTTAGCGATTCCAGCTTCCAGGGGATGATTGGGTTTCCATCCAAGCAAGCGATTTGCTTTATCGAAATTACAAAGCAGCTTCATAATTTCACTTTGAGGATGAATATGGGGAACATGTTTGATTTTTGCTTCATCCTCTGCGATTAATAAGGCTAAGTCATTAATGGATATGTCACGTCCTAATCCAGCATTAATAATTTCTCCGTTTACTTTGTCACTGTATCCTGCTTGTACGACAAATTCTGCGCAGTCCTCAACATATAAGAAGTCCCTTGTTTGCTCGCCTGTTCCATAAATAAAAAGTTCTTCTCCCTTTAGAGCCTTTTTAAGGAAAATTGCGATCACTCCACCTTCTCCCCCTGTCTTCTGGAAAGGTCCATAAGTGTTAAAGGGTCTTACGACTACTGTTGGAAGTTGATACGCATACCAATAAGAAAGCACCATATTTTCTCCTGCGATCTTACTGCCTGCATAAGGAGAAGCAGGTTTGGTCGGATGCATCTCTGTAATACCGTTTTCATCATTTGCTCTGTCATAAACCATGCAGGTACTCATAAAGACCATTTTGGTACGGTATTTTTTACACTGTTCCAATACATTAAAGGTTCCTATCACATCATTGTCAAAAGTTGTTTTTGGATCATCAATACTGTCTTGAACATTAATGCTGGCCCCCAGGTGATAACAAATATCGAATTTATTAATAAAGAGTTTTTCAAGAATATCGTTGTTTTTGATATCTCCTTTAATAAAATCCTTAAAATTCGGGTAATTAGTAAATTCTTTGATATTTTCCTCTCTGCCATTGGATAAATCATCTAGAACCCAAACATTATGATTGTCGTCTAGTAGTTTTTTTACAACCCATCTTCCAATAAAACCAGCTCCGCCAGTTACCAATATATTCAAAATACTCACTCCTTATCAAATATAAAGAGTAGGATTAACCTACTCTATAAGTATCGACTAATTCTTTAACAATCTTTATTACATACATAATATCTTCTTCTGACATCTTAGGAAAAAGAGGAAGGGTAATAATTCTTTCATAAAGTTTTTCTGCATTGGGACATAAGCCTTTTTTATAACCCAGTTTTTGATAATAAGGATGATAGTACACAGGAATGTAATGGACATTAACCCCTATATTATGAATACGTAATTCATCGAATATTACTCTTCTATCCGGTCTTATTTTATCCGTATCGAGTTGAAGAACATAGAGATGCCATCCGGATAAAGTATCATCAAGCTGCTTTGGAATAATGACGCCTTCTAAATCTTTAAAGGCTTCACTATACATCTTGGCGTATTTTCTTCTTTTTTGAAGGAAAAATTCCAGTTTATTAAGCTGACTGCAGCCAAGGGCCGCCTGAATATCCGTCATTCTGTAATTGTATCCTAAAAAGTGCTGTTCATAATACCAAGCTGCATTATCATTTAAAAGCATCTTCTGATCTCTGGTAATACCGTGAGAGCGAAAGAGCATTAATTTATCATAAAATTCTTTATTGTTGGTGGTTATGGCTCCTCCTTCTCCTGTTGTAATGGGTTTAACAGGATGAAAGCTAAAGGTTGTCATATCCCCAATACTTCCAATTTTTCTGCCCTTATATTCAGCACCTAAAGCATGGGCTGCATCTTCTATGACAATCAAATTGTGTTCTTTTGCTATTTTCATAATCTCATCCATATCACAGGGTTGCCCTGTATAATGAACGGGTATAATCGCCTTTGTTTTATCTGTTATCTTTCTCCTAATGTCCTCCGGATCAATATTATAGGTTTCAGGATCAATATCTGCAAATACGGGTGTTCCTCCGCAGTAAAGTACTGCATTGGCAGTCGCTGCAAAAGTCATTGGTGTTGTGATGACTTCATCTCCTTCACCAATTCCTGCCGCAAAGCAAGCCGCATGAAGGGCTGCTGTTCCATTGGATATGGCAACCACATATTCTGCTCCTGTCACTGACTTTAATTGATCTTCAAATTCTTTTATGGCCGGACCTGTGGTTAAATAGTCGCTTTTTAATACATTTACAACAGCCTGTATATCATCTTCATCAATCCACTGACGCCCATAGGGTAAAAAATCGTCTCTCATTTCGTCACGCTCCTGTTATTCTTTCGTTATAAGGCGGATTATTTCGGAGGCCAGTCGTTTTGCTCCCAACCCGTCAACCAATTCTTGCCCTTTCCTGGACATCTCGAGTCTTTTTTCATAGGTCATTTCTTTAATTGAATCCAGTATATTTTCAACATTTGATCCTTTTATAATACCCAATTGTTTTAATTTTTCATATGCCATCATTTGATTATCTGCTACTACAATTCCTATAGTAGGCGTGCCGCAGGCTGCCAGTTCATATACTGTAGAACCACAGGCTGAAACAGCTAAATCACATTTTTTCATTAAATGTGACATAATAGGATTATAATATAATTTAACCTTAGGGTGACTGAAGGTATCTAAATACCCCTTAGGAAATGCCGGTCCAATGACTACATGAAGGGTCATATCCAACTCTTCTTTTAGGATATTTTGAATAATTTTTTCCGTAATTCTATTTATATCAGAACCGCCTATAGTTACCAGGATATCTTTGCAAATAGGATTAATATATCGTTTCGTTGGATTTTGGAACTCTTTTCTAAGCAAAACATATGTAATGCCTAAAAATGTTTCTATATAATTTTCTTCTGTATAGTTTAAATCTAAGGCATAGGGGTTTTGATTGACAATAAAATCAACGGGATATTCTTCTTTCTTTAAATCATCGATATATCCCAGAAAACTTCCTGCCCTTTTCACACTTTTAAAAAAGTTTGCATCTACATTATAACTGTCTACAATCATACAATCATAGGCTATGTCATTAATCTTGCTTAATAAGTTTTCTTCCGAAAATCGATAAACGAAATATCCATTTTGTCTTAAGAAGTTAACGCCAAAATCAAATTCTTCCTCTTCTGAGCAAACATAGGAAACCTCTGCACATCGTCTTAATTCCTCAGCCAATACAGAAGTTCTCATAATATGCCCCATACCTATGGTTTTGCCTCCATCTGCGCGAATCAGAATTTTCATCATTAAACCTACCTTCAGGGAGTTCTAAATACACTGTTTATTTCCACTAACTCTTTAATTTCCTTTGCTCTTTGCAACCAGGTATGCTTTTCATTTGCTTTTTTCATTCCGTTCAAAGCAATATAATTCCTATTGTCCTCATCTTCTAATATATCTTTAATTTTTTCCGGTAAAAGCTCTATTTTATCCCAAGTATAAAAAATAATATCTTCTTCATCATTAAATTGATTTTCTAAATATTGATTTTTATCTGTTACAGATATTGCTCCTTGAAGCATAGAAGTAAAGATTCTTTCATGAGAGCCATTTTTAAAATTAGGGAGTACATTTAAGACAAATTTTGAATTTCCCATTAGAGAAAGCATTTCATTAAAATCCACAGAATTATGCACTCTAAAGTTCTTATACATTTCAAAAGGATTTCTATCCCATCCTAGTACACCATAAAAATCTATTGGTATTCCAGATTTTATCAATTCTTCAACACATTTATATCTGCGATAACTCCTTACGTAGCTATCCACTAATTGGAGAAATGCAGGATTATTCATTAAAATACCATATTCTCCATAAAAATTTCTTGATTGGAGTACAAACTGAAGTTCTCCCTCTAATGTTTTATCTGGATTTGCCAATAAATATTCTGCTGCTTCGTCCATTATAGAAATCATGGTTTTAGGTAAAACGAGCCATTCTTTACGTATCAAATCAGGATCTTTAAAGCTTCCTCCAAATAATACATCTATATCTCTTATTCTTTGCTCTTTAATATCCTCTCCTTTAACAGAGCCTCCATGAGGTAAAAATGCAGATCTCTTGAGTGGAAAATATGTACACAGAAATTCAATATGAGAATAATCCACGCATGTCAAAATAAGGTTATTTAAATTGGTATTAATTCTTTGGAGGTGATAAATTGGATGATCTACTAAGCAGCCAATATAAGTTGTATCAGCAAGATTAAACAAATACTCATCATCTAATTTTAAATCTATTCCTATGCAATTAAACGCAAATACGAAATCACACGGAAAAGAAAAAGCATCTTGTAACGCTTTCATTCTATTGGGGTTCGTTAAATCTACAATAAATATCTCATCACCTAATTGATTAAAGGCTTCTCCTAAATAATCGACAAATATTCTAAGCACATCATATTGGGATCGCCCTTTTAATAATACAATTCTAGCCATAAAGCCCTCCTATTAGATTTCAGCAAGATTCCTATGCATTTTTTTGAATAATAAATTGGTTGATCCCTGCCACTTCAGGATGGTTGTCTAGATATGAAATAATCTCATCTATCTCAAACCCTTTATTCTGATCATATAAAGCCTCATATACTTTTTCTACAAGGTCAAAATCTTCTTTAGTGTCAACACATAATCTATAATTCGGTCTGTTCCAGCTTTCCTTTGCTTCCATTCTTTCAACAGAAAATTCCTCTGGATGCTCATACATATATAAGGTTACGTGTTCCCTATATCTTGCTCCTGTGGCTTTATAATGGGCTTTCATAAGGGCTTCTCTTGTAAATATCTCCGCATCAAAACCCCGGCTAAAGGTATTTGGAACATCGACTCTCATATAGTCTACCTTTGCTTCTAAAAACTTATCAATTAGTTCGTCAATAACTTCTGCACTAATAAGAGGACAATCCCCAGTAACTCTTATAATATATTCTCCTTCAAACTGTTCTGCTGCATCAACATATCTCTTTAACACATCATCTTCCGAGCCTCTAAAAATAGTTCCTCCTGCATTCTCTACTATTTCAACCAGTTGATCATTTTCAGAATTGGTAGAAGTAGCAACAATTGTTTTTTCGATTTTACTAGATTGATTTAATCGATTTAATATGTGCACAATCATAGGAACACCTTTAATCTCTTTAATAACTTTACCCGGCAATCGCTCAGATCCCATTCTGGCTTGAATAATGCAAATTACGCCATTCCCCATATTATAACCCTTCTTTCGCTAAATAACTTCCCAAGTAATGGGATCATTCTTTTTAATATCTTTTCTGGCTTCTCTGCCAACCACAATATCAAAATACTTTGGCATAAGCCCAACCCCCGGTCTAAGTACTGCCAACATATCTTCTGTTATAATAGTCCCCTTTGGAATATCCATTTTAGCAAAGATACTTCTTCGGCCTCTTTGATGATGCAATCTTTCTGTATCAGCTAATTCCTTAACAGAAGAACCGATAGCTTTTTCGGCATCTCTAATGCCTTTTACCATAGCTTTTAATTCATCCGGCTCAATCGCAAATTTATGATCGGGGCCTTTTAGATTTCTATCAAGAGTAAAGTGTTTCTCGATTACCTTAGCACCTCTGGCTACAGCAGCAATTGGTATAGCAATTCCCAAAGTATGATCAGAATATCCAACAGGAAGCCTAAAAGCAGCTTTCATCGTATCCATCGCTGCTAAATTCACTTCTTCTACAGGCATAGGATAACTAATTCCGCAATGTAAAAGAATAACTTGATTATTCCCCTGCTCATAAATGGCATTAAGGGCATCTTCTATCTCCCCTAAATTCGCCATACCTGTTGAAAGAATAATAGGTTTATTCTTCTTAGCAATATATCTTAAAAAAGGAATATCTACCATTTCAAAAGACGCAATTTTATATGCTTCCATTTCTAATTCTTCTAATTCTTCAACAGCATCATAATCAAAGGGTGTAGATAAGAACATAATCCCTTTTTCATCAGCATATTCTTTCAATTCCCTTTGCCATTCTCTTGGAAGCTCTAATCCTTTATATAATTCATATAAAGTTGGAACTCCTTCATATTCATCTCCAAGTTTCATAATAGGATGAGAAGTGTTAGCAGCAATCTTATCCGCTGTAAACGTTTGAAACTTAACTGCGTCTGCCCCTGCTTCTACCGCTACATCTATTAATTTTTTTGCTTGACCTAAATCTCTGTCATGGTTACTTCCTGCTTCAGCAATAATAAAACAGGGACTATCTTCACTAATTAATCTGTCCCCAATGGAAATACTCCTCATATACTTTCCTCCTAGTAAAATATTTCTACTAATGTTATCGTAAATATTCTCTTTAATAATTATACATCAAAAAAAAGCCAACTACAAATGTAATTGGCTTATTTATAGTTCTCTAGAAAAATTGCATCATCATATCTTAACATTAAAAGATTCGGTTTAAATTTCCCCATTTGGGATTCTACCAGTTTCCCCTCTGCCCATTCTTTAATCATCTTTCCATAATCGATTCCAGCTTCTATAGAAAGAGGTACTCCTCCTCCGAAACGAGGATTAATTTCAATCCAATATATTTCACCTTTAGAATCTTCAATGCACTGAAGAGTAAGCGGACCTACCCCACCTAATTTTTCACAGATTTCTACTACCTCTTCTATAATTCTAGGATGATTCCTTGTTATAGATTTAGACACTTCTCCAGCTCGAACTTGAAGTCTCTCTCTGGGAACACAAGAAACCACACGGCCACCATTGTCACAAAACACATCTACAGTATACTCTGTCCCTTGAATATATTCTTGAATAATTGAATTTGATACATATTTCGAAAAGAAAACCAGTTCTTCTTGATTACCAGCACGATAAACTCCTTGACTCCCCATACCATCTTTTGGCTTTATAATAAAGGAAGATTTTTCATTATATATATTGATATCTTCTGCCTTAGACCATGTTTTGGGGGACTTAATATCATGCTCTAAAAAAAACTCATAGGTTTTAAACTTATCTTCACAGATGTTAAGTACCAAGTAATTAGAAAGAAGCAAATGAACACCTATATCATGAAACTCTTTTCTTCTGCTATCCAGCAGGAGATATTCTCTTTCAAACAAAGGTATCAATACATTGATCTTTTTATCGTTACATATCTTAAGAAGTGTATCTACATATTTTTCGTCTTGATAACTTGGAACTTCAAAAAAAGCATCAACAAAATGCTTTGCAGGATTATTAGAAGAGCAATCAACCCCGATAATGTTAAAACTCTTCTTTAAAAAAGAAATCAATTGAACTCTTTTACCAATGGCGGTTAATAATATATTCATTGTTTCGCCTTCCTATTATTTATGATCTGCTTTTGTGTAACCTTAATTTTCCTAATGCCTTACACAAAAAGAAAATTCCAAATCCTATAGTTCCCACTATTCCTGATAAACATAAAGAAATTATTTTAAAGACTTGGCTTCTTATCCACCAAAACATAACCTGAACCTTTGAAAAAGCTTTGATTTCTGATATCAAATTACATTTATATCTCTCTTTTGCATGAATGGATAAACTAAATAAAAAGACATTTATAAATCCTGTCCCTGATAAATTCGTACATGGAACAATTACTACATCAAAATATTCATCTTTTAAATCTAAACACTTTCTTGTATATCCAAATCCCTCTTTATAAGGATAAATCCAAATCTGTTTTATATCTTTATATTTTTCTGCTAATTTCTTCCCATGCTCATGGGTTAATAAATGGATCTCATGTTCTGGAAATTTATCTTTGATTGCTTTTAAATTATGATCTAATTGCTGAAAACTAACCGAACGAATAATCAATAACTTTTTCACGTTTCCCCACCTATCTATAAAAGGTAAAAGACACATCAAATGGAATACGAAGATTTTCTGCTATATATTTTTTAACCGGTTTTCTTTTATCTTTAATTTGCTTTACATTGAATATCGCAGAAAACATTGCTTTTATATAAACCGTCGTATACTGCTCTAAAGAATAATAAAATACCAGATATATTAATCGAAAAGTAAGAGGTATCAGCATGGACATGGGATAATTTTTCCATAAAAGCCAAAAAGCATTTCTGGTATAGTAAAATGGCGCTCTCCATGATGCACGATTAACTGGAGAGTATTTATGATAAGATACAATATCCGAGAAAAATTCTATCTTATAGCCTGCATCTAACACGCGGAAAGACAGGTCCTGCTCATTCCAGTACAAAAAAAACTCTTCTGGATAAAACCCCACCTGCTCTATGACATCTTTTCTTGCCCCTGCTCCGGCTCCATTAAAGGCCATTAAATATTTTTGTATGGCAGCAGAAGTATTCTTCCTTTCTTCTATTTTCTTATTCGTTTCATCATAACTAAAATAATTTCTGACATCAAAAGCCACAATTCCTAATTTCTCATCATTCTTAAATTTATCTACCATCTTTTCTATAGCATCTTCTGCCGGGAAAGAATCATCGTCCAGGATTACAATATATTCTCCTTTTGCATTTTTAAATCCAATATTATAAGCTTCAATACCCATATTTTTAGGCATCTTCAGCAATCTGACTTCAGGGAAATCCTCTTCAATCATTGCAATTGTTCCATCAGTAGAACCATTGTCAACCACAATAACCTCAATTTCTTTGTAAGTTTGTCCTCTGAGACGAGTTAAGCTTTCTCTGACATCGTCTTTTCGATTCCAGCATAAAATGACTACACTTACTAATGGTTGTATTTGCAGCATTCGTCTACTCCTTTTCCACCCTCTGTTGTCTTAATCTTTCTAATAAAACCGTTAATTGCTTTGTTATAAATTGATGCTTTTTATTTTGAAAACGGTTGATTGCTTTTTTACCAAAAGTATTATTGGGTAAAACATTTAAATAGCCATCAATCCAATAAGATTTTGTACCTTCATATTTAATATCGTCCGTATGATCAAAAACATGAGAGCAAGGAATTAAAATAACTTTCTCATTGGTAATATCATTATCATTTGCTGAACCGTAATTTAAATCAGGAAATCTTCTATCAAGCATCGTTTTAACAGAATGGGAATATTGATTATCTGCTATCACAATTTTCTGGTCACTGGTTATAATATCATTTAATTTTATTCGAGGCGTACCAACTAATCCATACTGATTTTCCTTAGCTTTACCTCTCCTGCCATTTATTCCATCCTTAATAGCTTCATACATACTTCTAGCAGTCTGCTTTTTCCCGTAAAACAGGCTAGTATACATACCTGTAAAATAGTCTTCAAAAATAGTAGACATGATCTCTTCCCATTGTTCCTCGGGGGCATATTGATTAAAGAAATAAATACGATTACGCCAAAAATAATACGTACCCAGGGTGTTCGTTTTGTTCCCACCACCAAGTTTATGCCAAACCTTTGAAGAACTGATTGCTTTAATCGTGTATCCTTTTAATTTTATTCTATGAGCCCATTCAATATCATCCCAATAGAGAAAAAACTCCTCATCCATAATTCCTGCTGTTTCTACTGCATTCACTCTAACTAAAAGTGAACAAGCTGGTACATAGTCCACTTCAACATTCTCAGTTACTATGCCTTCCTCTTCGATATATCCTCTTTTATTAAATTCAAGGGTAGCATTATTCCATCGTACAAAAGCGCCTAATTCTTGAATTTGATTCGGTATATCCATTACATATATTTTGGACCCTACAATCCCTAGATGCTCATCTGACTCCATTTCTTTAACAAGTTCATATAATGCATCTTGATCTACTATGACATCATTATCTAATAAATATAGGTATTTATACTTATTCTTATTAAGCATATATTTAATTCCTGTATTAAATCCTCCAGAACCACCCTTATTTTCTGTATTTTTAATAAGAGTAACATCTGGATATTCTGCTTCAATAGCTTCTACGGAACCATCTGTTGAAGCATTATCTACAACAGTTATATCATAATTCCTATAATTTAATTGTTTAACTGATTCTATACATTTTAAGACATAGTCTTTTTTATTCCAATTGCAAATTACAATTCCCACTGGAATATTACATATTTCCATCATGTTCACCACACTTTTCAATTATTAAAAATATTATAACATGTTATATATAAAAATACAGCCTAAAAGGCTGTTAATCTAATGGAAGCTCCAATGCTCTGTCTACAATTTGATCCATATTATAATATTTATACTCTGCTAACCTTCCAATAAAGGTAACATTCTTTTCTTTCTGAGCATATTGGCGATACTGTTCCGCCTTATCTTGATTTTCTTTGTCAGGTACAATATAAAAAGGTTCTCCATGAGCCATTGAATACTCCTTAGCAATTGTAGTGTATGGGATATTTTGACCTGTTAAATGTTTATATTCTGTAATTCTTGTAAAGTCATAATCATTTGGATAATTGACCGTTCCAACCTCTTGATAAAATTCTTTATTAAAAAATGTTTCATATTCGAATCGTACTGAACGGTATTCTAAGGCTCCAAATTTATAATCATAATATAAATCAATAGGCCCAGTAAAATACAACTTATCATATTGAATCTGATCTTTAATATCCAGCCAATTTGTATTTAACATAATATGTATATTGGGATGATCTAATATCTTTTCAAACATCTTTGTATATCCCTGTTTTGGAAGCCCTTGATACTTATCTGTAAAATACCTGGTATCACGATTATTCCTAAAAGGAATTCTTTTGATGACACTGGGATCCAATTCATCAGGATATCTGTCCCATTGTTTATAGGTATAGTTTTTAAAAAACTTTTCGTAAATATCTCGACCTGCTTTTGAAATAACAACATCTTCAGAAGTTTTGATTTCATCAATATGTTCTGCCTGCTTTTCTAGCCATTTTTCAACTTCATCAGAGCTTAAATTCAGATTGTAAAGTTGATTAATCGTCTCTGCAGATATTGGCATAGGAATTTTCATACCATCAATATAGCTTAAGACTCTATGCTGATATAAATACCAATCGGTAAATCGAGAAAGCCAATCCCAAACTTTCTTATTGTTGGTATGGAAAATATGAGGTCCATATGTGTGTATCAAAACGCCATACTCATTATATTGATCATAGGCATGTCCAGCTATATGATTGTGTTTGTCAATAACAAGAACTTTTTCATTTTTTTCTTCTGCCAAACGGCGCGCTGTAACAGCACCTGCATATCCTGCACCAACTACAACGTTTTTTATTTTCATTTTTATCTCCTCTCAATTTCAATTTATCATCTGAATTTCATAGAACAATTTCCACTATATCTCTATAATGCCTTTTCACTTAAAAACTTATTAATAATTTCATATCTATTCTGTAATAAATTATCCCAATCTAATTCTTGAGCTCGTTTTATCCCATTGTTACTTAATTGATCATAGAGCGTTTTATTCTCAAAAATCATTTTAACCTTATCAATAAACTCTTGAACATCATATGAAATGGTTAACCCGGTTTGATAATCCTCTATATATCTTTTTGTTTCTCCTATGCGAGTAGCTATAACAGGTAATCCTGCCGCACCATATTCTACTACTTTTAAAGTAAATGCATATTTCATTAATGGAATAGGCTGAAATGTTGCAATACCTATATCTGCTTTGCTTAAATAATATGGTAATTCTTCGTAAGATTTTAATCCTAAAAACTCTACATTTTTTTCTACTCCTAACTGTTTAGCCATTTCTTTTAATTTCTTTTCGCTAGGTCCTTCTCCAATAATCAGATATTTTATATTAGGTATAATTTTGATTAATTGAGGCATTGCTTTAATTGGAAGATCTACCCCCGCCCAATCATCCAATTTACCCATATAGATCATGGTTAAATCATGTTCCGGCTTATGTTTTATACCATTATAAAATGTATTGAACTTAACGCCGTTTGGAATAACTTTTATCTCCTTTTTCGTATAAGTCCTTCTTAGTGTTCTCAACTCTTGCCCTACAGTAATGATCAAATCTGAATGTCTCATAACTATTTTTTCAAACATATTTACGATGATATTTCGAATTTTGGACTTTGTATAAAAACCAGGATAATAATCCATGTCTTCATATATTACAACAGATGATTTACGGAATAATTTGAGCATTAATGCTACTATGCCTCCCCACGGAGATTCAGCAACAATGTAATCATACTTTTTTTTGTTGATTTTATAAAATCTAAAAAACATTTTTAACGGGTTTGATATATGACCTAACCCATATTTCCAAGCCGGAATAGTACTGATACCGTAATATGTTTGCTTGCCTTCCTGAAATATATCAACATGCTTTTCCGGATCTTGCTTTACATAAATTATATCTATATTTTCTATATCATTTTGTTTTGTCATATATTGCACTATATGATGGGTTCTTTGAATCAACGTATTAAAATAATTCTGTATAAAACAAATATATAGTACAGACTTATGCTTATTATTCTTCAATGTATAACTGCCTCCATATTTGATCTTCATACTCTTTGTTTTCTTTGTACAATTTGAATATTTCAATATGATTTTTACTGCATTCGTTCTTAATCATATTATATATTTCCTCTTCATATTTTCGAGAAGATATGATGATCACATCTACTTCCTGCTCAATAGCATTTTGAAAAGAAATGATCTTATAGCCATATCTGCTTTGGCCTAAATACTTTGGATTAGAATCAATTAACCCGCCAATTTCCATGTTTTCAAAGGAGATATGTTTTAGTAATCTTTCTGTATGTTCTCCTGCCCCATAAATTGCTGCTTTCTTATATCCTTTGCGTACCCATTCTTTCTCTAAACTATTAAATAAATTGCTTAGTGAAAATTCATCTTGACCATTACTGTTTAATGTCATTTCAAACTCTTGCAACACTTCTTCAAAATTAATATTTAATTTATTCACTCTTGTTTTGGGTCTAACTTCAGAAATAATCGTGAATTCATTATCGAATATCCTTGTCCAATCAAATTCTTCTGCATACTTTCTACTATTTTTCTGACATTGTATATAAAAATTATGATCAGTCAACAGTTTTATAACCGCATCTGCAAATTCCTCTTCATTGCCTACAGTTAAGCCTGCTCCTGATTCATCTATAGCGTTCTTGATTTCTCCAAAATCACTTCCAATAACCGCTAGTCCACACGCAAAATATTCAATAATCTTTATTGGATGGGCCACTTTTGTTAGATTGCTTTCTTCAAAGGTTATAATACCTACTTTACATCTGTTCATTAATTCCGGTAACTTATTATGCTCTAATCTCCCCAAAAATTTAACATACTGCTCTATGTTTAAATCTTTAGTTAATTGCATTAATTCCTTTTCATACAAACCTTCTCCAACAATAATAAATTCTGTCTTAAATCCTCGGTCAATACACTGTTTCAATCCTCTTATTGCAAATTGAACCCCGGCCCACTCTTCTAATGCACCAATAAAAATTATTTTATCTTCCCTAGTACTATTGGATGAGCAATTAAAATTTTTTAAGATAACTCCATTGGGAGATATATAAATAGGAACATTGGTATGGCCTTGGCCTATTCTATAATCCTTTAAGCTCTCACTCACTGAAAAAATTACATCTGCATTATCTAACATATATCCTTCACATAACTCCATATAAGAAGTAATTTCAGGTGAATACAAAGAATAATATTGTGTAAAGTCATCCAGATCCTCATATACTAATACTTTTGCGACATTTTCTTTCTTTATGGATTCTACCAATGGCGCGGATAACGGATTGGTGAAAATGCAAATATCGAAATTCCTATTGGTAAAATTATTAAGAATATAATGTTTCATTAATTGAGAGTTTATTAATAGTTTCTTTTCTGCATCATAATGTTTACAGTAAGGAATACTTATATATGTTATATTATCTTCTTGTTCTTTGATCACTTCAAAATCAAACAGTTGATTCTTTAAATAAAGTTTTTTATTAAAATATAGGATTACCACGTTTTTAAAAGTATTTTTAAGATAATTAATTAAATGATGGGGCCGTTGAGTCATCATCTCATTTAAATCGAATTCTAAAACTAATAAAACGCTTTGATTTTTCACAATATTGCTCCTCTCATCTTGCCTATACAATAATAGTCTGAGTATATTACTCAGACTATTAATTTTAAATTAAAGTGCATAGATAATATCTTCAAGCGATATAATATCTAAATCTATTCCTTGGTTAATTAATTCTTCTTCTATTTTATCAAAATCATATATAGGCGTTACAATGATAGCATCTACATCATCTCTTTGAGAAATTTCATCCAATCCAACAACAGGAATATCATCTGCTCCTGAATAAATTTCTGCAGCGTTCTTATCAATAAAATAGGCTATATTAATGTCCGATGTTCTAAGCTCTTCATATAATCTGTTTCCTAATTCTCCCATGCCATAAATAGCTATATTTTTAATATCATTTTCTTTAAAATATTCTACAATTTCTATATGTTGATTTTTATTTTTAACCCATTGGTTGAGCACTTCATAATAATTTCTAAATCTCGATTCTAAATTTGAACTTTTATCAATTACTTTCTTTGCTGTCCAAAGCACTCCGCCTACTGCTGCAATAACACCCACATTAAAAATAGTCTTCCAAATCTTCAACTGAAACTCTCCTTCCATCGACAATCAAATAAACTCTTTATACTAAATATCGTCAAAAAACTTATTTCATTTAGTTTCCCTTAAGATATTCCTTACTTAAATATTTTAAAGAACTTAGAATATTGGTATTGTCTACTATACCTTTCCAGATCTATCGTATCATAGCCATTAATTTCATCTATCTTTCCATCTATAATGTCTTTTAATTTATTGAGAATATCATTTTCATCTTCTATATTTATGAAAATTCCTATATTTTCTTCTTCAACTATCCGAACTGCTTCCATACTTTGAGGGCCAATAACAATAATAGGCTTTCTAACGGATATATATTCATATAATCTTCCGGTCACCACTTCATCTGCTCCATAATAATTTGAGCAAAAAACTAATAGCCAATCCATTTCTTTCATCTTATTTAGTGCCTCTAAATGAGATACTGGTTTATGAATATTTATTATTTCTTTTATTTTTCCGCTTCTGAATTTCTTAAATTCTGTTGTTCCAAAAAGATGAAGGTTAATTTTTGAAGCATAATGACTATCATTCTGAAGTTTATTTAAAGCTCTCAAAAAGTTTGAAATATTTCTGTAAGGGTCGCTATCAGATACTGTTCCAAAGTGCCCTAATAATATACAATCTCCACTAATCTTATTATTCTTATTAATATAATCATCACTTAATGTAGATTGATCATATCCATTGGCAATTAAGGTTGATTTCTTAGAAATATCTATATTATATTTTTTTTCAACTTTTTTTAATATAGGTTGCGAAATAAAAGTAAAATGATCTGCATTTTTCAAAACTTTCTTTTCTAAAAATTCACTAATCCGCTGCGCTAAATAATTTTTCTTCATAAAAATTTCATTAGTATTCCAACTATCTCTATAATCTACAATTAAGTTTATACTTTTCCCAAAATATTTTTTCAGCTTTAATCCTACAAGTTGCATACTATGAGGAGGACTTGAAATAATCACGTTTTTTATTTTATACTTTTTTATCATTTTGACTGCACTTTTAAAATAACTATTGACTGAATATACATAAGCGTCTGGAATGGCGAATTCTTCAAATCCTCTCCCTATGTTTTTATTAAACGAATACAATATTCTCCAATATTTATCTTCTTTTTGCTTAACAGGATTATAAGAAATATGCATTTTATATAAAGAATCTTTATATCCAAAATAATTTAACTTTTTTTCTCCTTTTCCTGCCAATATAAAAACTTCACATCCGTTTTCTACAAGATATTCTCCAAGTTTTAATACTCTCATTACCCCACCAAGAGAATGACAGTAAGGTAAAAATTCTCTCGTAATGATCAGTACCTTCTTTTGCACATTATCCCCTCTTTCAGAAGCAAAATCTAAAATGCTTATCAAGTAGTACTTATTTCATATTGAATAGCTTATCTATCTTACTTACTAGCAAATATTCCTATAATATCAGAACTACTTAATTTATCCTTATCAGGAACCACTCTCGCACTTTTAAAATTAGTAGTCTTCAAAATATTTATCAACATATCGAAATCCATGAGGTGTTCAGCCCAATTACCTGTATAAGGATCACAAGTATTTGTAGGAAACTTTTTATCTATTTCAGGCAATACACCATTTTTTATATATTGATCAACACTTTTTTCTATATCTTGCTTTACCATTCCCCTGGTGTACTTTGATAATAATTGAATTTCATCTTGTTTAAGCTTTATATTATTTTGATCTATATATTGTTCTATAATTCTTTTCCTAACAGAGTGGTATGATTCTAATGTATCCCTTTGTTTCCATCCATAATATTTATTACGGCTCTCATTTTCCAGCTTTTTATGTTGTAACATGAGTTCATTTTTTATCTTTTTATTATATGGATTTGCTCCTGAAATCATAAATATAGTACACTTGTTATGAGCAATTTTATCAATGTTTAAAAAAAAGTATTTTATGTCATATATATGTTCGATAACATCATAAGAACCTATTGCATTAAAATAAATACCTGTATTTTTACAATATTGTATTATATCATCTAAATCCCCTTGAATATAATCTTTCCTCTTTAGATGAACTGCCTTAGCTATTACTGCCGCATCTCTACAAGATACATCATAAATATCATTATAATATACATTCTTTATTCCTGCCTCAAGAGCTAAAAGAGAAAGTAACCCTGTCCCTCCTCCATAATCCAAAAAGCAACATTTGCTTAGATCATAATTATATTTTGAAAGTATCCATGACAGTAAATATGAATATTTCTGAATTTCTATATAGAGTATTTTCTTTTTGTCTGTTAAATATTTTTTGTTATAATCTGAAATACCCAGCTTTGAAATATCTAAGTTTATGATCTTACGGTATAATCTTTCCGCTGCTATATTAATTTGTCGAACTAATTTTTTATTTCTTGGAATCGAGAATCCACATCCTGGATATAAGAAAGGAAACCAATAACCTAATAAATATTTACTCATATCAAATTTCTGTGTTTTTTGAATAATATTATTGTAATATATATTATTTATAATTCTTCTTAAATTGCTAAAAATAGATAAATATAAATCATTTACAATTCGTTTTGTTGGCATGATATTTTTCATTCTAAGCCCCTCTATCATTTAAGTATATATCCATCAATAAAAAATAAAGCTATTTTCCCCATCAGTGTTCCAAAAACTTAAAGTGCCTTACGAATGTATTATATTATATATGTTTTATAAAAAAGAAGGAAATGAAATAGTAATCTCTTTTCCTTTTTTCATATGCTTTCGTTCCTATTCTAATTTATATATATTAAATTTAAATAATGCATCACCATAGTTCATATAAACCCTAAACCTAAGCTCTCCATCTTTTACCAGTAATTCTTCGTTATTTAAAATCTCTTTCCATTCCGAATCATTACCACTACAATATTCTAATTTCATGTTCCCTTGATATGCTAATAGTACTTTTATTTTCTGAGCATTTACATGTATAGGTTTAAAAAAGATATACCCAGGTTGATTACCATACAATATATTATGGCAATTCCATTGTGATTCCGAGTTGCCATTATATTTATCATACCATCCAATATAACAATACTTCTTACTGTCTAATACCATACTTGAAGATCTCACATGTATTTTTAAGTTGCTTGTCATCCCCAGTTCAATAAGATCAAAAATTCCTTTTTTAGCATCTATCACTGCACATAAATTCGTTTCCATCAAACTATCTTTAGAATACTTAAATATTACATCTTGCTTTCCATTATTATATGTGTATGCATAAGTCAAATTCTTTCCTATTGAAAAAAGCAAATTTCCCTTACTCTGTAAAATCGCAGCATAATCGTCCTCTGTTTTTTCCTTAGCTTTATTAGCTAACTCATATCCTTCTTCTGAAAGAAAAACTAAATTTGTTGTACAATTATTACGATAAGTAAAATGAAATATTGCTATTGAATCTATCGCAGGATCAAAGGGTTCCATAAAAATTGCCCTTGATACATTGTGTAAAAATTGACCATTAGCAAGCATGGGTAAAAATTCTACTCCTTCTGCCTCCGACTCCACATTACCCATAACAGGGAAAAAGTTCTTTTCATTCATAGAATTTGCATTTAAATTATTACAAATAAAACGCAGCATACTTTTCTTGGAATCAATAGCATATATACCAGATATTTCTTGATCTATGTCTTCATAAAAATTTATTTCTTTAAGCAGTAAATATTTTTCTTCATACTTTCTAATCATTTCTCTAATATTTATATTTGCATCCATAATCGTTCTCCTTCTACAAAAGTACTTATACGCTAGATTACTCTAACTCATTTTATATGCTTTTAAAATAATATTGAGTGCTTTTTTCCCTTCATTCCCATCGATGTATGGACTGCTTAGTTTTACAATACTATCAATCACATTTCTATATAAAGAAATATGCCCTGACCCATAAATATTTTCAATTTCTCTATCGCATGCTTTTTGAACCTGCTCCAGACTATCTTTTCCGTCTTCGAACTGCCAAACTTGAACCTTATTAACCGCTTTTCCGCCAATGACAACCGTACCTTTTTCGCCTAGAATAGTCAAAGTTTCTTCTAAATTCTGTGGATAAACACATACTGTTCCTTCTACATTCCCTATAGCTCCATTTTTAAAGCGAATTTGCAAACTCCCGTAATCCTCCATCTCAATGTATGGGTGTGTGAAATTTCCAAGCATTGCATTTACCTGCTCAACTTCTCCCCCAAGCATCCACTGTAAAAGATCTATGTTGTGGATACATTGATTCATCAAACATCCCCCATCTTGCTTTTTTGTTCCTCTCCATGGAGCCTGCCTATAATACTCTTCATTTCTATTCCATAAAATCCTGGCATTTCCCGCAATGATTCGTCCAAATCTTCCTTCTTCCACAGCTTGACGCAATTTCTGGATAGCTGGATTAAATCGGTTTTGATGGCATACACAAAGCTTTACTTTATTTCTTTCTGAAGCTTCGATCATTCTATCTGCATCTTCTGTAGTCATTGCCATAGGTTTTTCTACTATTACATGTTTTCCTGCATTCATAGCATCAATTGAAATCTTTGCATGCTTTCCTGATTCCGTTGCAATCGCAACAATATCCACACTCGTATTTTTTAAAAGATCTTCATAATGTGTATATATCGTTGGTGTTTCAACTAATATTTCTTGCGCTGCCATTTTTTCAACATATTCTTCTGCTTTCTTTTTGGCTCGTTCCTCAATAATATCACATACGGCTATTAATCTTGCTTCAGGATGGTTATTGACAATTGCTTCAACATGTTTATAACTGATCCTTCCACAACCGATTATTGCAAAATTCATCATTACCATGGCCTCCGTATCTAAGTTGTAAATCATAGTATTTCTATGTTCTCTCGATTCTTTACGTTTTTCATTGCATTTTTTGTATCAAAAATAAATTTTGAATGCTTTGCAATATACTCATAATCATATACAGTGTGCATTGTCGTAATAATCACTAAATCTGCTGTTTCAAGGATGCCTTGAGTTAATTCTACAGAAGAATATGTTTTCCCTTTATGATGAAACTCAGGAATATATGGGTCATTATATATGATCTCTGCTCCCTGATTCTCTAAGTGTTCAATGACTTTTAATGCGGGCGACTCTCTTAAATCATCAATATCCTGTTTATAAGCAACGCCTAAGATCAATATCTTTGAACCTCTTAACGCTTTTGAAAAACGATTTAATATTTTCATACTTCTTTCCATTACAAACTCTGGCATGTAATTATTAATTTCTCCTGCTGTTTCAATTAGTCTCGTATGATAATTATATTCTCTTGCTTTCCATGTTAAATAAAATGGATCAATCGGAATACAGTGTCCTCCTAAGCCTGGTCCAGGATAAAATGCCATAAATCCATAGGGTTTCGTTTTTGCCGCTTCAATAACTTCCCACACATTAATGCCCATTTTGTGGCATAAGATCGCCATTTCATTAGCTAGTCCAATATTAATGTTTCTAAATGTATTTTCTAAAATTTTTTCCATTTCTGCTACTGCTGGTGAAGATACTTCAAAAACTTCACTTTCTAATACATTCCTATATAGGGCAGCTGCTACTTCTGTACTGTCTTTCCCAACGCCGCCAACAACTTTAGGCGTATTTTTTGTTTTATAGATCTTATTTCCCGGATCCACCCTTTCTGGTGAGAAGGCTAAATAAAAGTCTTTCTCACATTTTAATCCTGTAGATTCTAAAATAGGTTTAACAATCTCTTCTGTGGTCCCAGGATATGTAGTACTTTCTAAGACAACTAACATACCTTTGTGTAAATATTTAGCAATATCTCTCGTAGATTTTTCTACATAAGAAATATCTGGCTGAAAATGATCATCTAAAGGTGTGGGAACACAAATAGCTATACAATCCACTTCCCGTGTAAAACTAAATTCTTTAGTAGCTCTTAGATATCCGGACTGGACAACTTCTTTTAATTCATCACTTATGATATCTCCTATATAATTTATACCTTGATTGACCAGATCAACTTTTTTATCCTGTACATCAAACCCTATAACTTTATATCCGGCTTTAGCTTTTTCAACCGCAAGAGGTAATCCAACATATCCTAATCCTACAACCCCTATTACGGCAGTTTTGTTAATAATTTTACTAATTAACTCTTCTTTCATAACATTTTCTCCTTAAACTTAAATTCGATTTAATCTTTCATTCCATTTTTCTAATAAAATCATTTCTTTATCCGCTTCCATCTTTCTATTATATGGCAAAGAAATATCTACTTTTTGAAACATTTCCTTAGGCTTGCTTTCTACTTCTTTAATAACTTGAGGTAAAAGATTCACTTGAAACTCATGTAGTCTTAAGGATACGTCAATTAATGTATCATCTTTATAAATCGGCACTTCTTTTTTCATTATAATTCTTCCTGCATCTATCTTACTGTCAATTAAATGCGCTGTAACCCCTATAGGTAAGTCATTATATATTGCCCATTTTAATGCATCCAGTCCTCTAACTTCAGGCAATATCCCCGGATGAAAATTTATAATCCCAATCTTAACACTTTCAATAATATTTTGCTTCAAAATTCGTGCACCTGCAATAATACCTAAATCAATATCATACTTGTTTAATAACTCTTCACATTCCTCACTGTTATGCATTACATTATAGTATGGAATATTGAATCGCTCACAAATTCTCTGTGGATGTACTAGATCAATGTGCCTCGGCTTTACTCTTAGTATTGATTCTGTCAAATTTAGTTCAACAAAATCACTGGCTAGGACACATTTAACATCTATATTTTCGAGTAATAATCTAAATAAAAAGTCCTGTGTTTTTTTATGAGGAAAATTATACGCAAATACTGCTATATTCATATTTCTTTCTCCCACTTTTTATCTTCTAAATTTTTATATCGGATTTCAACAATATTCCCGTATTTCGATTTATAAGTATCTAAAATAAAGTATTTTTATCCTATTTTTTAACTTCTCTGAACCAGTTATAACACAAAGTTAATCTATCTGCTTTTCTCAAAGTCAAAAATAGCATTTATAACATAATCTTGCTCTGCCTTTGATAACTCTGGATATAATGGAATAGCAAACGTACGACAAGACAAATATTCTGATACAGGCAAATCCCCTTTTTGATATCCTAAATTCTTATAGACATTTTGTAAATGTAAAGGTACAGGATAGTATATACCAGTTGCAATTCCTTTTTCTTTTAAGTACAAAGTAAGCTCATCTCTATTCTCACTTTGTAAAATATATAAATGAAATACACTGTTTACATCATGATGTACCATTGGAGTAATGAGGTGTGTATCTTTAAGGTTTTCCGTATAATATTCTGCTAATCTCCTGCGGCTTGCATTCCATTCATCTAAATATTTTAGCTTAACATTTAAAATGGCTGCTTGTATATTGTCTAATCTTGAATTGTATCCAATAAAGTAATTATAATATTTCGCAGCGTCATATACAGTCTTGTCCTCTATATCTATATTTTCTTCTTGCTCTTCTTTTATGCCGTTTATTAAATTATATGCCGAACGTCCTAACTCACCGCTTCCATGTACTCTAAGAGCTTTTATTAACGCCGCAAGTGTCTCATCATTAGTAGTAATCATTCCCCCATCTCCAAAAGCTCCGAGATTTTTTGTAGGAAAGAAGGAAAAACACCCTATCGTCCCAATATTGCCTACCTTTTTACCTTTGTATTCTGCTCCAATTGCCTGGCAAGCGTCTTCTATAACATACAGATTATATTTATTGGCTATCGTCATGATCTCGTCCATATTTGCAGGCTGCCCAAAAATATGTACAGGTAGTATTGCTTTAGTATTCTTATTAATCTTTTCTTCAATCTTATCTGGATCAATGTTATAGGTGTCTTTTTTTATATCTACAAAAACAGGTTTTGCTCCTACCCTGGAAATAGCTTCTGCAGTGGCAAAGAAAGTAAAAGGAGATGTAATCACTTCATCTCCATCACCAATATTTAGCGCATGCAAGGCCAATACTAATGCATCCGTTCCATTAGCACAGGTAATTGCATATTTGCAGCCAATATATTCTTCCATTTTCTTTTCAAGTATTCTTATTTCTTCTCCCATAATATATTGGGCAGAAGAAATGACCTTTTGTAACCTTTCATCTATCTCATTCTTAATAGTTTCATACTGTTTTTTTAAATCTAATAAAGGAATCATCTGAGTAACTCCTATCCATATATTTTAGCTCTTTCTTTATGAATAAATCACAATCACTATTATTATTTTCGTCATAACATTGTAAAAACCTTAGAAAAATTTACAGGCAATAAAAAACAGTACGTTTTCGTACTGTCGTAATAATCTAGATTAAATTTTCATTTAAGATAAGTTGTCTTAATTCTTCTTTGCTTAAAGCCTGTACTTTTGAAGAATCTGTTGAATATTCACTGATATCATGTTTATTAACCACTGGTAAGGCTTTAACAAACGGATAGATTCTAAACATTTCATCCAATTCCTCAGCTCTTAATGCTTCTTCTTTTGTCATAAGCTCTTCGTACATTTTTTCTCCTGGTCTTAAGCCTATGGTTTCAATCTTAATTTCTTCATCCCAAGGTAAGTTGTATTTTTTTCTTGTTTCTTCAATAACAACTTCTGCTAAATCCTTTAAGTTGATAACCGGCATTTTAAGGACGAAAATATCTCCTCCCTGGGCATATTCCGTAGCTTTTAGTACCAAATTTACTGCTTGAGTAATACTCATCATAAATCTTGACATATTAGGGTCTGTAAGCGTTATTTTTTTATTTTCTAAGATTTGCTGTTTAAAAAGAGGGATCACCGATCCTCTGGATCCCATGACGTTTCCAAAACGCACCGCCGCAAATATGGGTCTTTTGCCACCTTTATAATAATCAGCAGAAGACATCAACCTCTCTGCTAAAAGCTTGGTAGCTCCCATGGTGTTAGTTGGGCTGATGGCTTTATCACTGCTTGTATAAATGACTCTTTCTACTTTTTGATTAATCGCACACTCTATGACATTCTGAGTACCGAGAACATTAGTTTTAACCGCTTCAAAAGGATTGTATTCACAGGCTGGAACATGTTTTAGGGCAGCTAAGTAAAATACAATATCAATCCCATGCATTGCCCGTTCCAATCTTTCCTTATCTCTTATGTCTCCCAACAAAAACCTGATATTCTTACGCTTTCCCAGTTCTTGTTCCATGACAAACTGTTTATACTCATCCCTACTAAATACTCGAATAACCTGTGGATTATACTCTATGAGTTTTTTTACTAACGCTTGTCCAATCGTTCCTGTCCCCCCAAGGACTAAAATCTTTTTGTTTTCAAACATTATTCCACCCACTTAACCTAAGATTGAATTTTAATAAATGCTGTAAGTAGTTTGATCTCATTTTCTTCTATCAGTGTTTCTATGGCTTTTTCAAAGTGTACCGCTGCATTATATTGAAGCTTATATAACTTTTCATTCTTTTCTAAAATACGCTGATAAGCGTTTTCTTCTTTTTCGATTATTTTAGGTTCAAATTCCTGAGCAATCTGTAATAACCCGGGCTGCTTATAGTAAAATAAAAGCTCATTGGCAAGAACAGCCTTGTTGATTGCTTCATCATTCCTGTCTAATTGGTATAATATCTTATTAAATTTTTCTCTGCTTTTTCCTTCATAATATCTCTTAAGCTCTAAAGACCACTCCAAATTTGATTTAGAGCACTTTTTTATCACTCTTAATTCCTTTAGGACATTTTTCAGTTTTTCTATTCCCTTGTAATATACATTATTCCCTTTGCTTTCCATTATAAGTTTTATCTTGTCTTTTGGATTAATATGCTGATCACAGTATTTTATAATAGTATCTTTTAATGTCATGATCTTGGTGCCTTTGATTTTAGCTCCGCCTTCTGTGGCATCTATAAAAGTATTATTGGAATGATCTTTGATATAGTTTTCAAACCAATTAAGATAATAATACAGTTGCGAACTGGTAGGAATCCTATTTCCATAAATATCTTCTACCAATAGATCCCCTGATGATTCTTTTTGATCTTCTTCGCATACTTTAGATGCTATGTCGCTATGGTGTTTTTGATCGGTAAATGCCAAATCCTGCCCTACTAAAATGAGAGGATTACATCCCATGTATGTGGCGATAGCAGTAGAACTGTTGGCAACAGACCCTCCTACTTCTATAGTATCTTGTCGTTCACCGAATATATATTCTACAAGGTTTTTAAGCTTGTCATCCGGTATGAATATTTTTTTGCCTTTCCATTCTTCGACAAGAATATGATTCCCATGAACTAAAGAAATAACTGGTATGGATAAATCCATATGGTCCTTGGCTAATTCATAGGTAATATCTTGAGGATCAATATTACACAAAAAATGAGGAATAATTCCCCTATCTAATAAGGGTTTTAATGTTCTTACTCCCGCAAAAATCACTGCTTTATCCTGTACATCTTTAAGCTCATCAATATTTTTTTCCAGGGAAGGTCCTGCCGATACGATCACCGCAGGGCAATCTTTAAAAATCTCTTTAAAAGAAATAATAGAATAGCCTTCTATGATATATGGAAGATTTTCTGCCAAATTCCTGCTAATTTGGCTTGAGAGCTTTTCGATAGCATTCGCTTGTACTTGAAGTTCAAGATTATAGCTATGAATAATACTTAAAAGCTGGCTATAAAAATCAGCATATATCTTATCATAGTAAGGTAGTGTATACAGCTTAAAATGATTATAATTTTCTATAGAGGTATTTTGCTTTAAGATTTCATAAATGTTAACACATGCATTGCCTGCAAGAGAAATAACATTTTCGTTCTCTATAATAGGTTTTATATGTTCCAGCTCTTTTGAATATAAATATAATTCTTCATTGGGCTCTAAAATAATAATAAGATTTTCCCTTGCATATTTTGATAATTCATACAAATTATATCCTAATCCTAATCCAAATAATATAAATACAGTATTTAATCCATATCCCTCTAATGAGCCTATATTGCGCACTGCTTCTTTTACAGGATCGTATTTGCTGTGCAAATAAAGTTCCTTTTCCCCTATTTGGAGTTTTGCAGTTGGAACTCCACTTTTTGAAGTTTCTATTTGGATAGTCATCGTTACACCTTCTAATTCATAAACTCAATGGTAGCTGTAAAGATTTTTATTTCTTCCTTTAGCTTTCTTATCCTTAATCTTTTGTCTGCAGGTTTTGAGTAATCTATATACTCTTCAATAAAATCCTGCAGAGGCATATGTCTGCATCCCTCTATATAGGCTCCACCTTCAGTAGCATTAATAAATTCGATGTGAGGATGATCCTTGATTTTATTCTCTATCCAATGCTTAAAACTCAGTAGTCCCAAAGTCGTATCCAGCCATTCTCCATTTTGCCCTTTGACTTTCCTTCTGTTAGCATTTTCTTGGACCGTATTTCCATAAGCATGACTTTGTCCATCCGTAAAAGCCAAGTCTTGTCCTACAAACACAATAGGGTTTCCTCCGAATCGAATAGACAAATCGAGTACTGCGGTAGCAACAGATCCTCCTAAGTCCATAATGTGCGCCGGATTCTCTATATGTTCTTTTTTATTAGAAGCAAAATATTTAGGCCCTTTATATCTTAATACAGTATCTGCACTGGCTGATTCAAAAAATACCATAGGGATATCCAGATTTTCATATCCTTTGATTTGATCGTAAGTAGGTTCATATTGAGGATCTATGATGCAAAACATATCTGGTTCTATATTTTCTAAAAGTAAAGTCTTCAGTGTCCTTCCAACGGCAAAAATAAAAGCTCTTCCTTCTAAGTCACCTATTAAATGAATATTTTTTTCTAACGAAGGCCCTGCAGATACAACAATAAAAGGCAGGCCTCTATATTGATGGTATAATTCTCCCACATTAGGAGCATTTAAGGATACATTTCGTCTATAGTTTTCATCCAGCATTTCTCTCCACTCATTGGTTTCACTCTTGGTAATATTCCAGTCCTCTAAAATAAATCGGATTTTCTCGCTATTTTTAGGTATTGTCTTTAAAGAGGGAGGGTGGATAATGAGATGGGCATCTTCTTTCAATAAATTCCCTAGATGCAATGCCTGTTGTGTCTCATGATCAGAGATTATAAGATGTACTCGATCACTGGATAAAATATTTGATAAATTCCTGCATTCTAAAGCAGATTTAAATACGTTCAGGTTCATTTCGAATATATACAGTTTTTGATGATCTTTTAACAGATTGAATATTGCTTCAACATGATAACCCAGGCCGAATCCGAAAATAATGATTTTTTCTTTTTCTAAACTGTATTGACCTTTTGCGAATTTCTCTGCTTCTCTAACGGGATCATATTTACTATGCAAATAAAAATCTACATGCTTTTTTCTTGTATAATCATACTCAGAAATTTTAAGGGTATATACCTTAGAATGGGTTAGTTCTTTCTTGTACTTTTCTTCTTTCAATATAAATTGGTTCATGAGATGATACAGATCTACATCTTTAACTTTGAGTAAATCCATATTGATTTTGCAAAAATCCATATTTATTCCCCTATAGTTAAATTAAGTTTTTGATTCCACTCTTCAACTTTAGGCAGAATTTCATATTCCAATACGTCTCCAATTAATACATAGTCTATGTTTTCTAAAGCTTCAATCATTGCATTTAAAGGGTCAATGATTTCTGAAACATCAACGGGCTCCACCTGTGCATCCAGGGTAAGGGTAATAGCTTCCATAGTCCATTTTAACCCATCGATAATTTGAACAACCAGATCCATACCTTTCCCTTCCATACCTTCATGGAAGGAATCTACTGCTTCATTGATTCCTTTGATCAGTCTGCCAGTGTATTCTACTAGAGTTTGAATTAATTCCATTTTTTCTGCTCTTTGATCCATAACTTTCCCCTCTTCTTCTAATTATTTTTATGCAAAAACAATGTTGCATTGAAATATCTTTATAATTTCTATGTCTTGATCCATGACATTTTGTATCAGTTTATTGATGTCACAACTGGTAGTTTCTATTTTTTCATGAAGTGCTATACTCCTATGAATGATTCGTCGGAATTTCTCTTCTTTGCTTTCATTCATTTTCTCTATAAATGCAGTATTTGTATCTATATCATTTATGATCCTTAATAAGATATCTGCAACTGCTTCATTACGTTTTATAATCTCATTAAGCTGCTCTTCAAAATAATTAAGTCTTTTTATAGCTTTTTCATCTATATTTTCTATATTAAGTAATAGATTCGCTTCTTTCAATCCCTGGCTTGAAACCTTATGAACCTTATCTAAATCTACTTTTAAGTTGACTAAAAGACGTTGAAGTTTTTCATCTATATCCCTTGCCTGATTCGATTTAACAATAGTATGAATCTTATCTTGTATAAATCCATCTTGAATACAGTATTTTGTTATAGCTTGTCTTAAAGGCATGATCTTTGTTCCATGAATCTTAGCTCCGCCTTCTGTGGCATCTATATATATGTTGTTTGGATTATGTATTATAAATTTTTCCATCCACATTAGAAAAGTATGCCATACACTATTAGTGAATACCTTATTGCCGTCTATGCCTTCAACTTCTATCATATCATCCACTGTATCGGATTCAGTCGTATCATTACAGCTGTCTGCATGATATTTTCCGTCAGTATAAGCCAAATCCTGCCCTATAAATATAATGGGATTACAGCCTAAATAAACTGCTATAGCTAAAGAAGCATTGGCTACTGAAGCCCCCAGAGGCAAAACATCCATGTCCCTTTGAGTAAAGTATCTGACAAGTCCTCTATACTCGCTATTGGAAATGTAAAATATGTCTCCCTGATGTTCTGAAATTACTGTATCGTTGGAAACCACTGTAGTAATAAGCGGTAGATTATGATCTGCGTATTCTTTTAAAACATGATAGGCTGCTATTCCAGGATCCATAGAAACAACAAAATGGGGCGTAATATTATATTTAAATAAAGTAGGCAGGGTTCTGCCTCCTGAAAAAATAATCCCCTTATCTTTCACATTTTGAAGTTCCTTTATATTTTTATCCAGAGATGGCCCAGCGGACACAATAAAAGCAGGAACATTTTTAAATTGATTTTTTAAATCGTTGATTGATCTTTGGTAAAATATAGAATATAGGTTATTAAAGAAATTTTTATTAAATTGCTCCCAAAAATGCTCCCTCGTATTTTTTGAAATCTTAAACAATGAAACATAGTGTTTGATTTCTTCTACGACCTTTTCATAAAATGAAGAATATACTTTATGATATTGAGAAAAATTTAATAGCTTCAAATTATCTACGTTAGAAATATCAATAAATTCTCCTAATACAAGTTTTAGCTCATTGGCATCGGTGCCTGAAAAAATATAAGTCTTGTCCCTTCGCATGAGAGAGGTCCAGTCATAAACAGAAAAAGCTCTGGAAAGTACTCCTTCATTGGGTTCAATAATGATTAAAGGATTATCTTTGTGCAAACGTTTTATAAGCTCAAGAATATGATACCCCAAACCCATGCCATATACTATAAAAACTGTCTTTATATTGTAATCTTCTAACTTCTCCACAAATCGTTCTGCTTCTTTAATCGGAGAGTATTTGCTGTGAATATAAACTTCTCTTTCTGATTCATTTATTTTAACTGTATAATAATTGTCCTTAGTTTTCTCTAAAACTGCATTGGAATTTTTCTCATATGCTCTGATATTCTTTCCTGTTCTTTTCATGTATTCTTGTATGTTTTTCTCATAAAGGGAAGAACTCATCTTAAAGCTCCTTTAGATAAAATACTGTACAATTTATATCGGCAAAAAGACACAAATCATTAATAGAAAAAAGCCAAGGCATATGCCTTGGCTTTTTGAAAATTTTGTTATCTTAATAATTGAAGTACATTTTGTGGATTTTGATTTGCTTGTGCAAGCATGGATTGAGCAGCTTGGCTTAAGATGTTAAGTTTGGTGTAGTTCATCATTTCCTTAGCCATATCAACGTCACGAATTCTGGATTCAGATGCTTGTAAGTTTTCAGCAGCTGTATCCAAATTCTTGATGGTATGTTCTAAGCGGTTTTGAATAGCACCAAGCTTGGATCTTTCTTGAGATACTTTGTTAATTGCACCGTTAATAGTAGAGATTGCTTTTGATGCATTTTCAAAACTATCAACAGAAATGCTATTTACACCTAAGTCAGTAGTCTTCATGCTACCAATAGTCAAGCTAACTTTTTGATTATAATTTGCACCAATCTGGAAGTTCAAAGCATTAGTTGCTTTGTCTCCGTTTAATAATTTTTGGGTGTTGAATTCTGTGGTGCTTGCAATACGATTGATTTCTGCTTGTAATTGTTTAATTTCATCATTGATATAGCTTCTATCAGCTGCAACGTTTGTATCGTTAGCAGCTTGTACAGCTAATTCTCTCATTCTTTGAAGAATTTCATGAACTTCGTTTAATGCACCTTCTGCTGTTTGGATTAAAGAAATACCGTCTTGAGCGTTTCTGGAAGCTTGATTTAAACCTCTGATTTGCGCACGCATTTTTTCAGAAATAGAAAGTCCTGCTGCGTCGTCTCCAGCACGGTTGATTCTTAAACCGGAGCTTAATTTTTCAATAGATTTAGATTGAGAACCAGAATTGATACCTAATTGTCTGTGAGCGTTAAGCGCTTGCATATTGTGATTAATAACCATAAATTATTCCTCCTTGAATTTTATTAGGGCATCCATGCCCAAAATTATAATTTAGAGTTGGCCAACTCTTGCTTACATCATATATATCGGATAATCAAAAATTTACTTTATAGATTTTTATAATTATTTTTTAAATATTTTTCCCAAGTGTCTGATTTGATTGATAGAGCTTTGTACTGCTGCCTCATTTACTTCTTTGATTTCTAAAAATATTTCTTTTCTATAGATCGCAATATTTTTTGGTGCCTGTATCCCCAAACGCACTTTATCCCCTTGGATGTCCAATACTGTTATTTCTATTTGGTCTCCTATGATAATGGATTCATCTTTTTTCCTCGTCAATGCCAGCATCCTACACACCCTCTTTCGCAGAAGCATATTCTTGTAAGTCGTTAAAGATTTTATGCTTTACTTCATACTCTTCATTTTGCGCAATCACTTGCATTCCTATTTTAGTTTTTATATTGATTATAATAGGTGCTTTCAGATTAGCTGTCATCTGAGTGATATCTTCAGGGACAACCACTATCGCATAAACAATTAAGTCACTTTCACTAAATTCTCCTAAAGCTTCGGTATGCTCATTATCTACTTCCGGAGAATAATCAGAATAAATTTTTAATGGGTTAACCAAGGCAAAAGCAATATCACCGTCATCTACAGACTGCAGCCAGCAAAATGGGCTGTTTTCATCTTCCTCATCAAAAATAAATACGTATCTTTTATGATCTGGAAAACCGGGAATCCCTTCAGGGAAGGTGATCACTTTGCCTTCATCTATATTTAATTCACCAAAATGCTTGGTTTGTAAGATCATTTTCCTTACCTCCATTTGTAATATTTCTATAAGAATAACACTTTTAAAAAATGGAACGGTTAAAAAACCGTTCCTTTAAATTCATTTTATTGCTACTCTATCGTATAAAGTCCAGTAATGTCGGCTGGATAATGCGTGAGGTTGCGATCAGAGAAGATTGATATACTGCCGATTGCATACTAAATTCTGTATAGACTTCTTCAATATCCACAGACTCATTATTTGTCATTAATTCTTTGAAATTCACTTTATCGTCACTTATTCTGTTCTCTATGAATGTAAGCCTCATCATACGGCTTCCTAACTCTGCATGGTGAGTAGATAAATTAGCCATGTGTCGATCCAGTTTGCCTATCATTTTATCGAACAGTTCTGATAAAGAAAATTCATCTGTTTGTGGCCTTTTACCTGCTTCAATTTCTTCCATTCTTTTGTCGTAATTTTCTACATACTTAATCAATTCGTCGATGTCCTGCATAAGTTCCGGAGTCAGAATCTTGTTGCCCAGACTATTTACTGTAATCTTACTGTTGGCACCTACTTCATATTCCATAGCATCGTCCGATGGAACATAAGAAATAGGGTTGGCAGCATCTGTTATATCCGTACAGTTAAAGTAATGCTCTGGCATAGGATCCCCAATGTTAAAATCAGTCTTTCTATAGGTAATTTCAAGATTGGTTATCGTTGCAACATCCCCTGAATTGAATATAATCTCTCCAGTATCCTTAAGTATGTGTATTTTGCCTGGTGACGGTTCGTAAGGGTCATCATCTGCAGGCGGATTTGGAAGGTCTGTAGAACTTTTCACTACTATGTTACTCGGATCTACTGGAACAGTACTTCCATTAAGTTTAATGTCTATTCCAGTACCATCAATATTCCCATAAGGAAGTCGAATTCGTGTAAACTCTTTTTCCCCTAGTTTCATAGTTTCTAGATTATCACTTGTAAATGTTTGGTTAAATTCAATAGTTCTGCTACTGTCTGCTTTGTCATAAATTAATTTCTTATCCGTTTTGAAGCCTGAGAAAACATATCTTCCTGCATAACTAACGTTTCCCTCAAGAACCAATTGGTTTTTAAGCTCTTTTAAGTCTTCTATGACTTTTTTTCTGCCATCCGTATTTAATATATCGGACGCCGCCTGAACACAACGTTCCCTCATAGAATCCAACACGGAACGCGTATTCACAAGGGCATTTTCTGTTGTCTCCATCCAGGATTTTGCCTGCTTTACGTTATCTCCATATTGAGTTAGTTCCGCAACACTGGTTCTAAATTTCAGAGCTCTTCCTGCAATAATGGGATCATCTGAAGGCTTCTGAATCTTTTGCAATGTCGTCATCTGCATATAGATATCATTGAGCTTTTGAGTATTTCTATTAAGTCCCAAAAGCATGTTATTTACCATCATACTGTTTGTAATTCGCATCATCTCACCCCTATGCACCCATTCTATTAATCGTCACATCAAGGATTTCATCCATTACGGAAATCACTTTGGCTGCTGCATTATACAATTGTTGGTATTGTATCATATAGGACATTTCTTCATTTAAGTCAACACCACTTACGGACAGTCTTTGGTTTTCTACTGCCATTGTAATATTGGTTTGGGTCTTTTCTAACATTTTTGCCTGTTGTCCATTAATACCCAGCTCACTTACAATAGAATTCATATATGAATCAGCGGTACCTTCTCTAAACAAATGGGTATAATTCCTTAATGCTTTGAGAGCTTCCATAAATCCGTTACCACTGGGGAGATCTTCTCCCTGCAGGGCCGCAGCTATTTTACCTACATCTTCTAAAATATCCTTTGAAAGCGTGAAATTCTCTGCTGTTATTTTCGTATAATCCAGGGAACCACCTAATTCATTCGATCCCTTTGCCGAACCATTTTCTTTATAAGTAAAGAAATAAGTTCCGGTCTCTCCTTCTGAATTCACCGCATTGAAATGGCCTCCATTTAACTCTGAAATATTATCACCATTTCTATCTTTCCCTTCATTAACTGCTTTGGCAAAGATTCTGACAAATTCATTCAGTCTGTTTAAGTAATATGGGATCCCTTTGTATGACATACCATTGCCTACTTCTACTGATGATCCAGAAGCTGGCGCAGGTATGCTGTCCCACTGTGTTTGGCTAACTTCAATGGTAATGGTATTCGTTGCACTGTCATACTTTAGCCCATCATATTCAACATTATAGCCATTTATTGCTATAATTCCCTTAGAATCAAGGTCAATTCTGCTGGGATCTTTAATGGTCAGGGTAATTGTTCCATCTCCATTATTTACCGCTGAATCAAATTTACCTTTAAAATTGAGATTATTATTACCATCCCGCATATCGAGATAACCTTTAAGTTCTCCGCTTAAATTCGGATCCGAGATATCAAAGTCATTACCATTTTCCCATTTTATATCATACAAACCATCTACGTCCTCAGGATTATATTTTACAGCATCTCCATCGGAATTTTCTCTTGGTACCACTTTTAACTGCTTTGCATTAAAGTGATTGACCAAAATCTGTCCGTTAATTTTAACCCTGAATTGCTTCTCTCCATTAACTTCTAATTCTTCTGCTTCTACATTGATAATCTTAGAAAGCTGGTCAACCAGTCTTGCTCTTTCATCCCTAAGATCATTTGCTTTACTTCCATCCATTTCGTATTTGTAGATTTGCTGGTTTAGATTTTGAATTTTTCTGGAAATCACATTAATTTCTTCAACTTTAGTTTTTATTTCAAAGTTTAAATCCCTCTGATATTTTTTCAGATGCTCTGCAGTTGAATTAAAGTAATGTGTTAGAGTAGCTGCCGCTTCTTTTAAGGCAGCTCTATGTTCTCCACTGTCAGCGTTATTAACCAAACCATTAACGGCATTAAAAAAATTATTAAAAATCGTATTAAACCCTGAATCGGAAGGTTCATTAAAAAGACTCTCTATTAGAGACAGCTGTGTTGTTTTAACACTATATTGCCCTAATGTGGAACTTTCAGACCAATATTTTGTATCGATATAAAAATTCCTTAATTGATCTATGCCATAAACTTCCGAACCTGTCCCGATCATTCCTTTTCCTGCATTCGGAATAGCCTTGGTTGCTCGTTGTTCTACGACTTGGCGGCTATATCCTTTTGTATTGGCATTGGTAATATTATGGGCAGTTACATCCAGCGCTGTCCGTGCTGTAAATATTCCATTAACTCCTGTGTTTAATCCAAGAAATGTCGAACTCACCTTATCATTCCTTTCTTACCCCTGTGCTATCTTCCAACTACACCCATACGATTGACAATGGTATCGATCATTGAATCCAAAACATTGACGACTCTGGCAGAGGCATTGTATGCATGTTGATATTTCAGCAAATTGCTCATTTCTTCATCGAGTGAAACTCCAGACATAGAGCTTCTTTGATTGTCTACATAATTGACTACAGTTTGTTTATCTTGGGTTCTTTGAGCTGCTTCATTTCCTTCTATACCAATTCTTGTTACAAATTCTGCATAATAATCCTGGAAATTAAGCTTGTGATGATTGCCTATTTGAGTTCTTTCTTCATCCCATGCAGACAGAATTTTTTGAACGACAGAGTCATCTCCTGCGTATCCTGATTGAGATAAAGGAAGTAAGTTATATCCACCATCATTTAAAAGCGCGGGATTAATAACCAAATTTCCTGCAGAATACAATGTATCAGGATCACTTGGATCTTCTTCTATATACTTTCCAGATGCATCATATCTCTCAACATTCTTTCGTGAAAAAAGTTCCGTATGCTGTGTTTTAGCGAAATCTTGCCCCATAGGAGCAGCAGGGTCTTTTTCTAATGTGGCTTCATTATAAGGCGCTAAAATATTATTAATAGTCGTTACAATGCTATGAATTAAAGTATCAAATTCCTTTTGAATCTTAGGAATTAAATAGTAGTTGCCTTCATCTTCAATAGACTTATTATCATTCAGCGTGATCTCTTCATCCTTGGTCTTATAATTTGCAGCCGCTTCTCCTCTTGCTAATAGAAGCCCTTTGAGCTTTCCTAGATCATTTTGAGCCCCTGTTGTGATTTGTGTATTCATTTTAATAACATCTTCTCCTGTATCTTCCCACACAGGTTTTACGAAGGGGCTTTTAGCCTGAGTCTGCACCAATTGCATTTTATTTACAAATTGACCATATACCAAGGTATGGCCTTCTGCTTTTACATGGACTCTTCCTGTAGCATCTTCACTGTATTGAATATCAATAAGACCCGCCAATTCATCCAGCAAAAGATTTCTCTGGTCTCTTAAATCATTGGCATGGTCTCCGTTAATTTCATATTTTGCAATTTCTTCGTTCAAATCTCTGATTTTAACTGCCAGCGAGTTAATAGTATCAACCGTATCTTTAACTTGAGTATTCAGATCAAATTGATATTCATTTAATTGCTTTGCAATATGATTGACTTTATCAATAAAAACTGAAGCGCTTTGTATAAAAGCTTGTCTTTCTTCCAATCCATCCGGTGCAGTAGCAAGTTTATTGGTTTGTCTCCAAAAATTGGTCATAACCTCACTTAAGCTTTCTCCATTAATTTCACCTAGGATGGATTCTACTTCTGAAATAACAGACTGTTTTACATTATAAAACTGATATCCACCTATTTCCGTGCGATAATTTCTATCTAAAAATGAATCCCTGATCTGTCTTATCTCTGTTATATCAACACCGGAACCTATTGAAAACGGATTATTATTTCCATTACGGCCTATGGTCGTATAAAAGGTTTCATGTTGAAGAACTTGTTGTCTTACATATCCTGGCGTCTTAACATTGGTTAAATTGTGTCCTGTTACATTAAGGCCCATTTGGCTGGTCCTTAATCCTGAAACGGCTCTTGATAAGCTTGCCATGGAACTCATAAAAAGTCACCCCCTATTGTCTTGCGTCAAAGAAGCTTCTGCCATTGGTACTTTGCATCTGTCCTCCCTGACTATAATCGTTAGTAGTAAAAGAACGCGTACTTTGTATAGCGTTGAGCGTAAAATCTATCATATCTATCGATTGATTCAGCAATAATCTGTTTTGCTCATTCAATCTTTTTAAATCTTCTAATACATTTTTTATTTCTGATTGGACTGCCTTTAATCTTTCTCTTTCTTCTTCGTTTTTTAATCTCTCAAGAAGTTTAGATATGGTTAAACTATTTTTATCTTCATTTAGAACCAAGGCAATATCATCTATGACTTGATCTCGCTTTTTTTCAAGTCGTAGGGTTTTTGCTACCATAGTTTGCTCTGTTTTTGTTAATTCCTGAAGTGCTACAGTATCTCCTGCAACAAGAATATCTGTTTTTTCTTTGGATAATTCCAATAAATTCTTATAGCACAGAGTTTCTTCTTCCAAAACTTGAATTAAATCCTGTATTAATCCTGCCACGCTAACCCCTCATTTATATTAGATCTTTTGATCAAAGGCACTTTCTACGATTTTGTCTGCTAATTCCTGAGCACTTACATTATAATTTCCTGATTGAAGTTTTTCTTTGATCTCCTGTACTTTTTCCTGCCTTATATCAGGTACTTTCGAGAGTGCACTAAGGGCAATTTGAAAGTCTCTACCTTCCTTTGATAAGGCAAACACATCCTTTCCCATAGTCTTATTGGTCTTTTCAGTTTTTTGCAATCGATTTGTATTATAAACTTCCAATACTTGATTTACTCTCGTTATTTTCATATCCTCACCTGCTTTTTCATTTATTCTCCTACTACTATATCGTCACCAATCCCATAAGAATTTAGTCTCATAAACAAAATAAAAAATCGACTTTCGCCGATTTTTTATCTTCCTTCAATTTTTTCTTTATTGAGATAATGCATCTTACTCTTTTTGGGATCAGTCTTGTCAAGCATGTAGGATCTCTTTTCTATTGGGCTTCTTAAGCTATCTGAAGCAAGTCTCACATCTCTTTCCAATTCAATAGCACATTTTTCGCAAAACCTTCCAGTTTTTATGAGCGCACCACACTTTTCGCACTCTATTCCCATAGGGGAATCTGGAGTAATAATCAGTCTTCCTTCTCTCAGGAAATGTTTGATTTCTGAAAGGGGTACCCCTGTTTCCTGTGATACTTCTGCCATAGATGCTTTTGGATGTTCATACAAATAATCTTTTACTTTCTGAAAGTCTTTTTCTTCCTCTTCTTTACAGGCAGGGCAAATCATTCTGCCAGTAATGTACTGAAATAACCTGTTACATCGTTTACAATTTCTGATATCCATTGTTTCACCCCACATTTTAAAATTTGATCAATTATTACCTTATCTCTAAACGCTGGATCTATTCTGCCTTTTTCCCGAGTCACATGTCACGTCCTATACTAAGTGAAAGAAAAAATACTTTTTTTGCTCCTCTTTCTTTGAGTAAATCAGCACAATAATTAATAGTAGTCCCTGTAGTATATATATCGTCAATTAGGAGTATTTTCATTTGGTGTAAATTTATTGTGTCATCTATTTTAAATGCCTTTTTTATGTTATTTTGTCTTTGAACGATGGATAATCCACTTTGGGGACTTGTTTCCTTCACTCTGGCAAGTATAAAAGGATCCATTGGAATGCCTAATTCGCTTGAAATCGATTTGGCTAATTCCTCTGCCTGATTATATCCTCTTTCTTTTTTTCTTCTTTTATGAATCGGAATGGGTATGATAAGATCAAACCCTTCCTCTGATATCTGATATTTTATTTTCTCTGCCATAAGCTTTCCCAAATATTTTCCATATTCTTTGTGCCCGCCATATTTGAATCTATATATTGCATCTTTTACCATACCCTCATATGCAAAAACTGCCCATCCTCTGTCGTAAACATGAGAATTCTTAATGCAATCAAAACATGTTGTTCTGTGATCAGAGTCCTGTATGGGTTTCCCACATTTTTGACAAACTTTTCCCTCAATAAATGGAAGAGTATTTCTGCATCGCTTACATATGCCCCTTTCTTCTTGAAAAGGAATAATTTCTGTGCAAAAGATACATCTTGGCGGATAGATTAAATCCAGCAATGCTTCCCACACTTGTACTCACCTTCTAGGAGGATAATTCTTTCATTTTCTTTAATCGATATGCCAATGAAGAATATCGGTTAATTTCACGATTATTGTCTACCATCCTGTGAAGTGTACTTTGAAGGCCTACAATAACAACAAGTTTCTTTGCTCTTGTAACTGCTGTATAAAGCAGATTTCTGTTCATCAACATGGGAGGTCCGCTGTGAATAGGAATAATCACAATAGGATACTCTGATCCCTGTGATTTATGGATCGTTACAGCATAAGCCAGCTCAAGTTCATCTAATTGACTAAAATCATATTCTACAGTTTTTAAGTCGTCAAATAAAACAGTAAGAGTCTGGGCTTCTTCATCGATTTCCTGTATGCTCCCTGCATCTCCGTTAAAAACTCCTACACCTTCATCTATTCTTATTCCTAGATCATTATAAATTTTCCACGGCATATTATAATTATTTTTAATTTGCATGACTTTATCCCCTTCGCGGAATAAAGTCGTACGATATTCTTTTTCTCTTTTTTTACTGGACGGAGGATTCAGTGCCTGCTGGAGAACAGTATTTAAAGATTCTACTCCCAAAGGGCCCTTTCGCATAGGGGTTAATACCTGTATATCTTTTATAGGATCACAGTTTGCAAAGGATGGAAGTCTTTTTTGCACCAGCTGCTTTATGGTTTCTATGACTTCATCCTGAATACTTCTTTTCATAAAAAAGAAATCTTTATCCTTTTCATTAAGAACAGGATATTCTCCTTTATTAATTCTGTGGGCATTCATTATAATTGCACTTTCTCTTGCCTGCCTGAAGACTTCGGTCAGTCGAACGACCTTAATCGTTTCACTTCGAATCATATCCTTTAAAACATTGCCTGGCCCTACTGAAGGCAATTGATCTACGTCCCCTACAAAAATTAATCTTGTTCCAGGGGCTACTGCTTTTAAAAGGCTGTTCATCAATAAAATATCTACCATGGACACTTCATCTATAATAATGACATCTGCTTCTAATGGTCTTTCTTCATTTCTTTCAAAAATCTGCTTTTTATTATCTTCATCTAAAAAAGTAATTTCTAAAAGTCTGTGAATTGTACTCGCTTCCTTGCCGGTAGCTTCGCTCATCCGTTTTGCCGCCCTGCCTGTCGGAGCCGCCAAAATCACGTCATAGCCTTCTTCTTCCAACAAAGAAATAATGGCATTAATTGTTGTAGTTTTACCTGTTCCTGGCCCACCAGTAATAATGAGTACCCCTTCTGTCATCGCCTCTTTGACAGCTTGTCTTTGCTCGGGCGCAAGTTTAATTTTCTTTTCTTTTTCCAGCCTGTTGATTCTTTGATCAATACCTTTACTTTGTGTTTCATCTTTCATCATCGTAAAATCTATAAGTTTTCTCGCTGTATTCATTTCAGCATAATAGAATGGTGCCAAATATACTGCTTCTATATCTTCTATCTTTTCCTGCCAAATCTGTTTGTAAATCTGAAGTTCGATCAGGGAATTCTCTATTAACTCAGATGGTACACCGAGAAGCTCATGAGCTGCTTGGACCAGATGTTCTCTTAACATATAGGTATGTCCGTTGTTTGAATGCTGATTTAGAATAAACTTAATTCCTGCTTTGATTCGGTGGGGTGAATCTTGTCCAATCCCTACAGTTTCAGCTATTTGGTCTGCCATTTTAAAACCAATGCCAAAAATGTCTTCTGCCAAACGATAAGGATTATTTTTTACTATATCAATAGTGGCTTCTCCATACTGTTTATAAATCTTTAGAGCATAGGAAGGAGAAATACCATAGTCTTGAAGAAATAAAATAGCTCTTCTTAGTTCTCTCTGTTCATGAAATATTTCTCCAATTTGAAGCGCTTTTTGCCTACTGATACCTTTTACTTCTTCTAATCGTTCCCATTCTTCTTCTATGACCCGTAGGGTATCTAAGCCAAATTTTTCAACAATACGCCGTGCCAACCCCGGGCCAATACCTTTGATGACTCCGGAACTTAGATATCTTTCTATGCCTTCTTCTGTTTTTGGAACAGTCTTTTCATAAGTATCTATTTGAAATTGGCTTCCATAAATAGGATGTGTGACCCAAGAACCAATAATTTTTAAATGCTCACCGGGATAGGCTTCAAAAAGCGTACCTACACAAACGATTTCCTCATCTTTTGTATGTATAGAACACACTGTATACCCGTTTTCTTCATTACGAAATATAATATCTTCTATGGTTCCTTCTATGACCATTTGGTTATCCATACATCCACACCATTCATTGAACAATCTAATTTTTATTCTATAATAATCCATTTTTTGATAAATGAAAAGGGGAAAAATAAAGGGCGCATCTTGCGCCCATGAAATTATATATTTGCTTCTTTTCTTAATATTTCTGCTTTATCTGTTCTTTCCCAGGGAAGGTCGATATCTGTCCTTCCGAAATGGCCGTAAGCTGCAGTTTTTGAATAGATTGGTCTTCTAAGATCCAAAGTCTTAATAATCGCAGCAGGGCGAAGATCAAAGTGTTTCTTTACCAATTCAGTGATCGCTTCATCAGATAACTTCCCTGTTCCATAAGTATTTACCAGAATAGATACAGGTTCTGCAACGCCTATAGCATATGCCAGTTCTATTTCACATTTTCTTGCAAGGCCGGCAGCTACAATATTTTTTGCCACATATCTTGCTGCATAAGCTGCTGAACGGTCCACTTTTGTCGGATCTTTACCAGAGAATGCGCCTCCTCCGTGACTTGCATATCCGCCATATGTATCTACGATAATTTTTCTGCCGGTAAGGCCTGAATCTCCCTGGGGGCCTCCAATCACAAAACGTCCTGTAGGATTAATAAAATATCTTGTATCTTTATCTAAAAGTTCTTTTGGAATTACTGGCTTTATAACGTATTCCATAATATCTCTGTGGATCGTTGACTGATCTACTTCCGGACCATGCTGTGTAGAAACAACGATAGTATCAACTCTTATTGGTCTGTCGTCTTCATATTCTACAGTAACTTGGGTCTTTCCATCCGGTCTGAGATATGGAAGGGTTTCATTTTTACGAACTTCAGCCAATCTCCTTGCCAATTTATGGGCCAGTGAAATTGGCATAGGCATCAGTTCAGAGGTTTCATCACAAGCAAATCCAAACATCATCCCCTGGTCTCCTGCACCAATCGCTTCATCTTCTTCCACAGCTTGTCCAATTTTCGCCTCTAAAGCTTTGTCAACGCCCATAGCAATGTCTCCGGACTGTTCATCAAAGGATGTCAGCACAGCACAGGTATCCCCATCAAAGCCAAACTTTGCTCTGGAATATCCTATTTCTTTTATCTTTTGTCTAACTACTTTGGGAATATCCACATAGCAGTTGGTTGTTATTTCTCCCATAACTAAAACCATACCGGTTGTTACTGCTGTTTCACAAGCTACTCTGGCGTTTGGATCTTGAGCTAATATTGCATCTAAAATAGCATCAGAAATCTGGTCACAAATTTTATCTGGATGTCCTTCTGTTACGGATTCTGATGTAAATAATCTTCTTGGCATATCGATCATCTCCTTAATATATATTTTGAGTAAAGAAAATTATTTCATACATAAAAATAAAAACCTCTTGACGAGGTTTTATACGCTATGTATGTTTTTCCTCATCTTCCGAATGCACATTCGGGGGAATTGGCACCACTGCATGAATATGCTGGTTGCCGGGTTTCATCGGGCCCTTTCCCTCCACCTCTCTTGATAAGAAAAGAATTATTTAGTTATATTACAGTGAGTATAACAACTTTAAGGATTTTTGTCAATAAAATTAAAATAATATTCCAACACCATAGCTTAGAATAGCTATAATAAGTCCTGAAACTGCTGCGCCTCCAGATACAGCTAAAAAAGCCTTTTTAAATTCCAAATGAAGAAAAGAAGCTGCCAGAGACCCTGTCCATACCCCTGTTCCCGGAAGCGGTATAGCAACGAATAAAAAAAGTCCTAAGAGTTCGTATTTTACAATATTCTTGCTTTTTTTCATAGTTCTATTCTCAATCCACTCGATCATCGGGCGCAACCATTTGAATTTCTTTAAAATTGCAAACGATTTATTTACAAATAAAATAATAATCGGGCATGGAAGAATGGCTCCTATTAAGGTTAGTATATATACCTCCCAAAAACCGATACCCCGTATAATACCATAGGGGATGGCTGCCTTTTGCTCCAATATGGGAATCGCCGCAATGAAAAGAGTCATCCATTCTTTTGAAATAAAATTCATGACTTCACCTATCCTATATTTGTTCTATATAATTGTACACGGTTCTATGATGAATTATAACATAAAAAAAGTCACCATTAAAGGTGACTTTTTAGTTGTTTATAAAGTACATTGGCTAAGCCTATGCCGTTGGATTGTGAAGCATTTTTTGCATATTCTTCATCAAGCATCTCCTGAAAAATTTCTTCTGCCTGGCTTTTTTCAATAAGTCCTCCCGGCTGAATCGTTCGTCTCATTTCTTTAAAGAGTTGATTAATAAAATAGGATTCAAACTCCTGGCAGGCTTTTTTTAAGGCTTTATCGTCCTTTTCTTCTGAAGCCTTTTTAAGTACGGATTCAAAATTTTCCAGTTCTTGACTTTGCTTTTTGGTTTCATATGCATTGCTTACAGGATAGGAAGTGGAAAAATCAATTCCATTGGTTTTCATGATTTTATTTTACCTCCTATCGTTTAAGTTGATTTGCCTGAGCAAGCATATCGTCAGATGTTTGGATAGCTTTTGAGTTGATTTCATAGGCTCTTTGAGCAACGATGAGCTTAACCATTTCTTCAACAACTTGAACATTAGAGGCTTCCAAACTTCCTTGAATTAATCTGCTGGGTTTAGTAACATCTCCATCTGCCTCATAAACAGGTTGCCCTGATGCAGCGGTTTGTCTTACAAGGTTTCGCCCTACATCTTCAAGACCTGCTCTATTGGGGAACTGAACAACTGCCAATTGAGCTATTTCAACAGTTTCTCCGTCCTCATCCACATAAGAAATAATACCATCTTCTCCAATAATTAAATCAGAAATTTTTACTTCCGGATCAAAGTAAATAGGCTCTTCATCTATGCTTAATACAGGATATCCGTCAGAAGTCACAAGCATTGTCTCATCATCCACTACACTCACTTTAAAGCTTCCATCTCTGGTATACATAATTTCTTCATTTGGCCCTTGCACAGCAAAAAATCCTTCCCCATCAATCGCAATATCTAAGGGGTTATTTGTCACTTCAATATTACCCATAGAATAGTCTTTAACGGTGGCTATAGGTCTGACACCATAACCTATTTGAATACTTACTGGCCTTCCGGCGCCATTTTCGTCTACTCCTGCTTTTTGCATGGTTTCATATAAAAGAGATTTAAATTCTACCCTGCTTTTTTTATAACCCACTGTATTCACATTTGCTAAGTTATTTGAGATATTATCCACATTCAATTGCTGGGATGTCATTCCCGAGGCTGCTGTCCATAATGAACGCATCATTTCACATTCCCCCTATCATATTATACTCTTCCAACATCGTTGACTGCTTTCCCTAAGGTTTCATCATGAGTTTGAATTGCTTTTTGATTGGCTTCATAAATTCTTGTAGCTGTAATCATATCTACCATTTCTCGTATTACATTAACATTAGAACCTTCTAAAAATCCTTGTACGATTCGACTTTCAATATTTTTTTCTGTAGTTTCTTCGGTTCTTTCCAATAAATTATCTCCAAGTTTGCTGAGGGTCTCAGGATTTTCAAATTCTACTATTCTCAATTGATCTATAAGCTCATCATTGACATATATATTACCTGACTCATCAATGCGTACATCTCCCTGGCCTATGCGAATTGGTCCATTTTGGCCAAGTACCATATTCCCTTCTTTGGTCATAAGCATTCCATTCGCATCCAGTGCAAAAGAACCGTCCCTTGTGTATACTTCTCTGCCGTCTTCCATGCCTACAGCAAAAAAAGCTTTTCCTTGGATAGCTACATTTAGCGGATCATCGGTTTGCTTAAGGGTACCCTGAGTATAATTTGTATAAACTTGATCATTATATAATCCTAAGCTCATACGTCCAATATTACGGTTATTTGAAAATCCATTTTTTCTATCTTGTATGCGCTTTGTGAGTTCCTCAGGGAATGAACGTGACACAACAATATCCTTTTTATATCCGGTAGTATCTACATTGGCTAAGTTATTCGTCAGAATATCCATTTTTTCAAACTGTGTTTTCATTCCAATTGCAGAAGTGTATAATCCTCTAATCAAGTCAAGTCCCCCTATTAATTAATAAATTTTTATTTTTTCCCGCCTGCCATAAACTCTACATATTTACCAGTTCCAATTGCTACACAGGAAATAGCATCCTCTGCAATAATCACATTAATGCCTGTTTTTTCTTTTATTAATTTATCAAGGCCATAAAGGAGTCCTCCGCCTCCAGTCATAACAATGCCTCGGTCTGAAATATCTGCTGCCAGCTCCGGTGGAGTTTTTTCCAATACACCATGAACTGCCTCAACAATACTTGCAACAGGTTCTTGAAGAGCTTCAAGCATTTCTTCAGAAGTTACTGTAATCGTTTTAGGGAGTCCAGTGATGAGGTTTCTTCCTCTAACGTCCAGAGAAACAGGCTGGGTTCTTGGGTAAGCTGTTCCTATATTAATCTTCAAGTCTTCTGCTGTTCTTTCTCCTATTAAAACATTATGCTTCTTTCTCATATATCGGACAATTGCTTCATCGAAATTATCCCCAGCTATTTTTAATGAAGAACTTACAACAGTGCCTCCAAGGGAAATTACAGCAATATCCGTTGTTCCTCCTCCAATATCCACAACCATACTTCCACAAGCTCGTCCTATATCTATTCCCGCACCAATAGCAGCAGCAATAGGCTCTTCGATCACAAATACCTGCCTTGCCCCTGCCTGTCTTGTTGCATCTTCTACAGCCCTTTTTTCCACTTCCGTTACTCCGCTTGGAACACATACTGCAATACGTGGTTTTAAAAGGAGCTTTCTTCCTACTGCTTTTTGAATAAAATATTTTAACATTTTTTCTGTTATATCATAATCGGAAATAACACCTTGTCGTAAAGGACGAATAGCAACAATATTACCAGGCGTGCGGCCTAACATTCTTCTTGCTTCTTCCCCCACTGCAAGGATCTGACGTGTATTATTATCAATCGCTACAACTGAAGGTTCTTCCAATACTATGCCCTGTCCTTTTATGTATACAAGAACACTGGCAGTTCCTAAATCAATTCCAATATCTGTTCCAAACATTTTCATTCTCCTTTGTACTCTCATAAAATGTTATCGTCATTTATTAGTAAAAATATTATACCTTCCATACTATTTTCATTTATCTTATTATATCTAATTTGTGTAAAATATTCAAAGGTATTTCCTATGAAATTTTGCAAAATAATAACTAGGAAGCATACCTCCCTAGTTATTATTTTATATCGTATTATCTTTTCTTTTTACCTTTTTTAGTTAAATTCATGTATTTTTCTTTGGTGGCCAAACCGCCTCGAAGATGTCTTTCCGCTTTATTAAATTCCAAAACTTTTCTCGCCTGTATAGCCAGTTTTGGATTTATTTTTTCCAATCGTTCTGTAACATCTTTATGAACGGTACTTTTGCTTATTCCGAATTTTTTGGCTGTTTCTCTTACGGTAGCATTGTAACCAATGATAAAATTTGCTACTTCTATGGCTCTTTCTTCAATATACCCTTTCAAAAGATGGCCCCCCTTAACACAACTCTTGTTTTATATATATGTTAAGGGGGGCTGGTTTATGATTTAGTATTTAGTTATTTGTTAAGAACTGCTTCGGATCTACAGGGGTATCATTTTTTGTTACTTGAAAATACACATGATCTCCTAAAGCAATAGAATACTTTGTAGGCGTTCCAATTTCTCCTATAACTTGGCCTTTTTCCACTATCTCATTTTGTTTGACGGAAATATTTTTCTGTAATTGGCCATATATTGTCTTCCATCCATCTCCATGATCCAGGATAACAGTAATGCCGGTTTCAGGATCGTTTTTAATCATTTCAACTTTTCCTTTCGCCGCAGCTTTTACAATTCCTTCTTCTGATGGAGCAATGCAAATAGCCGGATGAACCCTGTATTGTTCCAGGGTCTTGTCAAAAACTAATTTGTCCGCACTGTAATCCATTACAATTTCCCCGGTTACAGGCCAGATAAGAGAAGCATTTTCGCTGAATGAAAAAGTTTCTTCAACTTCTTCACTGGTTTCTCTCTTTTCATTTCTACTTTCGTTAACTTTTTCTGAGGAAGCCGACTTATTGCTTTTCGTTTCTTCGCCAGATACTACTATAATATCTTTTGTAGCACTTGTATCTTCTCTCGCCGTCTCTTCTTCCGAAGGGCTCTCTACAACTGCGCTTCCAGCCCCCTCGATATCTTCTTTTGTAATGTTAAGATCTTCCTGATAAGCTTTAATCGTTCCTACGTCTTCTAAATCATAATCTCCAAATTCTTCATCTAAGTCGATGGCATTTTGCTCGTTCAGTTTGTCTAGTGTCTTCATATTATTTCTGGTGATAAATGTTGTCGTTCCGATCACTGTTAAAATACATAATAACAAAATAGCATAATAACTTTTCTTATTTAGATACGTCCAAAATTTTTTCATTATATCCACCTCCGTCTATAGTATAACCGGAGGTAAAATGGGCTATTCACTTTTCAAAATATTTTCCTCTATTTCATTGATTTCTTTAATCTGAACTCCCTGATAGTAATGGGTTAAAATTTCTTGATAGTCTTTTCCTTGTTTAGCCATGGAATTGGCTCCGTACTGGCTCATTCCAGCCCCATGGCCATACCCCTTGGTAGTGAATATAAGATTATCTCCTTCTTCTTTAATAGCGAAGCAGCTGGACCTTAAATTGAACAATTTTCTTATTTCCTCCCCACTTAGAAGCTTGTTGCCTATTTGAATCTTCTTAATATATCCTCCGCTATTTCTTTCTATAATCTGAATCTGCTGCATTAAATCCTGAATGACGAGATCTGGATATTTGTCTTTCAATAAACGGTACACTTCCTGTTTAGAAAGTACTGTCTCATATTCAAATGAAGGAGCTTCCTCATCTCCTGTACTTTCTACGCTTTTTAGGTATGGTACATCTACTTCCCATACATCTTTGGCACTTTGCGTAATTCCTGCACTGGTAGAATGAAAAACCGCTTCTATGGGCTCTTCTTCATAAGTCATAATCTGATTCTTGGTTTCTTCCACTGCTCTTGCGATTTTATCATAGTATGTGTAAAAGTTTTCTCCCCACTTTTTTTTTAGTTCTTCTTTAGATAAATATGCCTGCCCTCTGGAAGGATCCGTTGAAATATCCGCTCCTTTAAGATCCTCACTTCCTTTTTGATTCATTTTTTTAATAGCATAAGTTCTTGCTGCCACAGCCTGCGCCTTTAAGGCTTCTATTTCAAAGGATGCAGGCATCTCTGCCGCTAATACACCTTTTATGTACTCTTCAAATTCCAATTCCATAATTTCCCCAGTCTGTGCATTTAAAACTTTAATGACTTTTATATTTTCTTTATTGTCGCTTTCTACCTTATTATTGATGTTCTTTCCTATGTCTTCCTGCTGGTTGATTTGACTGTCTCCCACAAAGGAGGTAATAAAAGCTGGCAATACAATAATTGCGAAAAATACCATTAAGAAAAGAGCTCCTACTTTTTTCAAGTTATCCCCCCTGTAACTTTGTACCCATATGTAAATCATGATGTCTTGTACATTTATATGTAAGGGAAATAAAATTCATGCCCTAAAAAGAAAATAGCCTGCAGCCTTAAGGCTGCAGGCTATTTTATCTTTTCTATTCTTGCTCCAAGGGCTGCCAACTTTTTTTCCATTTCTGAATAGCCTCTTTCTATATGATAAATGTCACTGATTTCTGTTGTTTCATCTGCTACCAATGCACATAGAATCAGAGCTGCACCAGCCCTTAAGTCTGTTGCTTTAACCTGTGTTCCCGTGAGTTTTTTTACTCCGTCTATAATAGCACTCCTGCTTTCTATTTTGATCTGAGCACCCATTCTTTTTAATTCACCCACATGCATAAAACGGTTCTCAAATACCGTTTCTATCACCATGCTTGTACCTTCTGCAACACTGAGTAAACTCATAAAAGGTGCTTGCATGTCTGTAGGGAATCCGGGATAGGGTAATGTTTTTATGTCTACGGCTTTTATATTATTCCTGCCGCACACCTTAATCCCTTTTTCTGTTTCTGAAACATCTATATTACATTCTTTTAGCTTTGCTATAATAGGCTTTAGATGATCACTTACAACATTTTCAAGAAAAACTTCACCCCTTGTAATGGCTCCTGCAATCATAAAAGTTCCTGCTTCTATTCTGTCGGGGATCACACAATGGGTTGTACCTGTAAGCTTCTCTACACCATTAATTTTAATGGAATCCGTTCCTGCGCCCCTTATATCTGCCCCCATTTTATTGAGGTAATTGGCAAGGTCAACAATTTCCGGCTCTACTGCTGCATTTTCAATAATGGTCGTGCCCTCCGCATATACGGCAGCCATCATAATGTTTTCTGTGGCTCCGACACTGGGGAAGTCCAAATAAATTTTACTTCCTTTCAATTTGTCTGCATAAGCTTCTACATATCCATTTTGTTGTGTGATTTCTGCCCCCAGGGCACTAAATCCTTTAAGATGAAGGTCTACAGGTCTACTGCCGATGGCACATCCTCCAGGAAGAGGAATCTTGGCTTTACCAATTCGGGCAAGAAGTGGACCCATGATTAAAAATGAAGCTCTCATCTGACTGACTAAATCATAAGGGGCCTCATATTCAGTAATATGATCTGTAATGAGTTCGATTTCACTCTTTGCTTTGCTCCATTTGATTGTTACACCTAAGTGCTGCAAGAGATGTTGCATAATAACGACATCTTTAAGGTTAGGAACATCGCCTATTATACTTTTTCCCTCTGCCAGCAGGGAAGCTGCCAGTATGGGAAGAACAGCATTTTTTGAACCACTGATTCTGATGCTGCCTCTTAAAGGAGGACTTTTATGGACAACTAATTTAGCCAATGCACTCTTTCCCTTCTAGTAATCTACTGTAATGACTGGAGTTGCAAGATAAAGATAAGTATTGTCTTCATATTCATTGTAGTGAAAAGCAAGATTCACATTAATCTTCTTTCCATTGGAAACCAACCAATCACTAATTAATCTTGTGTACCCATAAACACTGTAAATTTCCTCTGTCTCGTAAGTTTCTTCAATTTTTGCTCCTATATCTTTCATCATGCTTTTTGCAATCTTTTGTTTTTGTTCTTTGTTTAAAGTTCCTCTAAGAGTTCCGGCAATGGTAATATTGGTAGTTGGCTTTATATTATTTTCTGCAAAGATGCTATCTATTTCTTCTTTTAAATAAGGGATGCTGTTGTATTGGCCATATAAAATAATATCGATGACGACATAGGTACTTGCACTATTTTCTTCTTCATATTGAATGGATTCTAATTTGACTGTAGTTTTAGCATTTTTAGAAGCCTTAGTTACAATGAATTCTTTAAAGGTTTCGCTCTCTTTTTCTTCTGTATTGTCTATATCATAGATTCCCAACGCATCGGTTATTCTCTTAGAGTAAACTTTCATTTTTTCAAGGCTGGAAAATGATTGATTTAAAAGCCCCCAACTATTGAGATTGATTTGAATGGTTTGAAAATCAGAATTATTAAACGCTGAAAGAAGAGTTCTTTCACCATTTTTATTATTTCCTATTTGCAAAAAAGCTACACTATAAACTATTGCTAAAAATCCTAAAAAAATGATTGCCTTTTTTTTCATTTTATTTCCTCCCGCCCATGAATCTATTTAAAAGTATGGACAAGTAGAAAATATTTAATCGTTTTAAAAAATTTTTCAAAAAAAGAACGGCCAAAGCCGTTCTTATAAAATTGATATTTAACGATTTTTATTGTATTGACTGAGTTCAAGCCTTATAAGAGCCCTTCTTAAGGCACTTTCTGCCCGGGCAACGTTAATGTCTGCAGTTCTTTTTGCCAGTCTTTCTTCTGCTCTTCTTTTCGCTTCTTCCGCTCTACGTACATCAATTTCTTCCGGCCATTCTGCTGCATCGGTAAGAATGGTAACTTTATCCGGTTGTATTTCTGCAAATCCTCCAATTAAAGAAGCTTTTCTTTCGTTCCCATCTTGCTTGATGCGAATGGTCCCAATGGAAATAATCGCTGTCAGAGGCTGGTGATTGGGAAGTACACCGATATCGCCTTCTGTAGTTCGAAAGCTTACACGATCCACTTCTCCACTAAAAAAATTCTTTTCCGGTGTAATGATTTGAAGTTGCAGTTTCATACAATCACCTACAATGTTTTGGCTTTTTCTATAGCGTCATCAATGGTACCAACCATATGGAAAGCAGTTTCTGGAAGATCATCGTGCTTTCCTTCTATGATTTCTTTGAAGCCTCTTATGGTTTCTTTTAACGGAACATATCTTCCTGGCATTCCTGTAAAGGTTTCTGCCACAAAGAAAGGTTGTGACAAGAAACGTTGTACTTTTCTTGCACGGCTTACAATCAGCTTGTCTTCTTCGGATAATTCGTCCATTCCTAACATAGCTATGATATCTTGAAGTTCTTTGTATCTTTGAAGGATCGCTTGTACACCTCTGGCTACCTCATAATGTTCTTCACCTACAATAGCAGGATCTAATATTCTTGAAGTAGAATCCAGTGGGTCAACAGCAGGATAAATTCCCAATTCAACAATAGCACGGGAAAGTACAGTAGTCGCGTCAAGGTGAGCGAATGTTGTTGCCGGTGCCGGGTCTGTCAAGTCGTCGGCAGGCACATATACTGCCTGAACCGATGTAATGGAACCTCTTTTGGTTGATGTTATTCTTTCCTGAAGCGCCCCTACTTCTGTTGCAAGGGTAGGCTGATATCCTACAGCACTGGGCATACGGCCAAGAAGCGCTGATACTTCAGATCCCGCTTGAATGAAACGGAAAATATTATCAATGAATAAAAGTACGTCCTGACCACTTTTATCTCTAAAGTATTCTGCCATAGTAAGGCCCGTAAGCCCAACTCTCATTCTGGCTCCAGGAGGCTCGTTCATCTGTCCGAACACCATGGTTGTTTTATCTAATACTCCAGAGCCTGCCATTTCATGGTAGAGGTCATTTCCTTCCCTTGTTCTTTCACCAACGCCGGTAAATACGGAAACGCCTCCATGCTCTGTTGCAATATTTCTGATCAATTCTTGAATCAATACAGTTTTACCTACACCTGCTCCACCAAAAAGCCCTATCTTTCCACCTTTTGAATAGGGGCATAGAAGGTCTACAACTTTGATTCCTGTTTCCAGGATTTCAATTTCTGTAGATTGTTCTTCAAAATCTGGGGCAGGTCTATGAATGGACCATTTTTCCTCGGTTTCTGGAGTTGGCCTATTGTCAATAGCTTCTCCAACAACATTAAATATTCTTCCGAGGGTTTTTTCTCCTACAGGTACACAAATAGGGCTTCCTGTATCAACAGCTTCCATTCCCCGAGTCAAACCGTCTGTAGATGCCATAGCAACACATCTTACAACATCATCTCCCAGATGCTGCGCTACTTCTACGGTCAGCTTTTCTCCATCCTGCCTTGTAATAACAATCGCATTATTCAGCGCAGGAAGATGCTCGGGGGAAAACTTAATATCCAATACAGGCCCTATAATTTGTACAATTTTCCCTATATTTGCATCCGCCATGGATTTTTCACTCCTTCATTCTTATACTGCTTTATTTTAATGCTTCTGATCCACCTACAATTTCAGTTATTTCCTGAGTGATGCTTGCTTGTCTTGCTCTATTGTATTCCACCGTTAATCTTTCAATGATATCCATAGCATTTTCTGTTGCAGAGTCCATAGCAGTCATCCTTGCTCCCTGTTCGCTGGCAGCGGACTCAACCATAGCTCCATAAATCACGCTATTGATATACTTTGGAATAACATATTCTAAAACTCCCTCTGGTGAAGGTTCATAAATCATTACATCATCTTGTTCCTTTGATTCTTTGTCTGTTTTAAATTCTGAAACATCCACAGGCAATAACTTCTTTACTGTAGGTACTTGATGAATCATAGATTTAAAAGCAGTATAAACTAAATATACTTCATCGATTTCTTCTTTGTTATATAAATCCAGTACTGTTTCCCCTACTCTTGCAGCATAAGCATATTTAGGATTTTCTGAAATCCCTAGATAGGAATTACTAATACTATATTTTCGCCTGTTGAAGAAATCCCTTGATTTTTTCCCTATAGTAATCAATTTTACATTCTGCTTTTGTCCTATATGCTGCAGAGCAAGTTTACATACATTGGAATTGTATCCTCCAGCCAGTCCTCTGTCTGAAGCTATAACAATGTACATTGTATTCTTTACTTCTCTCTCTTTTATATAAGGATGGGTAATCCCCTTGCTTCCATGCACAACAGAAGAAATGGTTTTTTGCATTGTTATAAAAAACGGTCTGGTTTCTTCTACATTTCTTCTTGCTTTCTGCATCTTAGCAGTGGAAACAAGCTTCATTGCCTTTGTAATCTGGCTGGTGCTGTGAACACTTTTAATTCGTCTTTTTATTGTGCGTATGGAGGCCATTATGACACCCCTTTACTTTTCATTTTTAAACTTGGATTTAAACTCATTAATTGCTCCATCAATTCTCTTTTCTAAAGCTCCATCAATTTCTTTTCTTTCTTTGATCTCTTCTACGATATCAGAATAATTTGTATCGATAAATTCTAAAAACTCTTTTTCAAAGCGTTTGATCTCAGATACTTCTATATCCATTAAATATTTTCTTGTAGCTGCGAATAAAATCAATACCTGATGCTCAACGGACATCGGTTTATATTGAGGCTGTTTTAAAACCTCCATGATACGTTCTCCCTGAGCCAAGGCATCTCTTGTAGCTTTGTCAAGCTCAGAACCAAACTGAGCAAAGGAAGCTAAATCACGATATTGCGCCAATTCAACACGAATAGGCCCTGCTATCTTTTTCATTGCCTTAATCTGAGCAGCTCCTCCTACACGGGATACGGAAAGCCCTGCGTTGATTGCGGGACGCACCCCTGCATTAAACAGCTCTGTTTCAAGATAGATCTGTCCATCTGTAATTGAAATAACATTGGTAGGAATGTAAGCAGAAACGTCTCCTGCCTGGGTCTCAATAATAGGAAGTGCTGTAAGTGAGCCCCCGCCTTTTTCATCGGAAAGCTTAGCTGCCCGCTCTAAAAGTCTTGAATGAAGATAGAATACATCCCCAGGATATGCTTCACGTCCTGGTGGTCTTCTAAGCAGCAAGGACATCGCACGATATGCCACAGCATGTTTTGACAAATCGTCATAAATAATCAATACGTCTTTCCCTGCTTCCATCCATTCTTCTCCCATAGCACATCCCGCATAAGGAGCAATATATTGAAGTGGTGCCAGTTCGCTGGCAGTAGAAACAACAACAGTCGTATAATCCATTGCCCCATGTTTTTCAAGTGTATTAACGAGTTGGGCTACAGTCGATGCTTTTTGACCAATAGCTACATAGATGCAAAGGACATTTTGTCCTTTCTGGTTAATAATTGTATCAATTGCAATAGCGGTTTTACCTGTTTGACGGTCTCCAATAATTAATTCCCTTTGTCCACGGCCAATAGGCACCATGGCATCAATCGCTTTAATCCCTGTCTGAAGTGGTGTATCTACAGACTTTCTTTCAATAACACCAGGAGCTACTCTTTCAACCCGGCGATATTTATTGGTAACGATAGGTCCTTTACCGTCTATAGGCTGTCCTAAAGCATTAACAACTCTTCCAATGAGCGCATCCCCTACAGGTACTTCAACAACCCTTCCTGTAGATTTTACTGTATCTCCTTCTTTAATGTTTTTATCAGAACCAAGAAGTACTGCCCCTATATTATCTTCTTCAAGGTTTAATACCATGCCATATACATCTCCAGGGAATTCAAGAAGTTCTCCTGCCATGGCTTTCTCTAAACCGTGAATTCTTACAATTCCGTCTCCAACTTGTATAACGGTTCCTACGTCAGTCACTTCTAAGCGTGTCTGATAATTTTGTATTTGCTGTTTTATTACAGAACTAATTTCTTCAGGTTTTAGATTCATACTTTTGGTTACACCCCTTTTCACACAAGCTGCATATCATACAGGCTGGCCTTTAATCCTTGAAGCTGTCCAGAAATGCTGGCATCCAGAACCCTGTCGCCTACTCGAATTTTAAGCCCTCCAATAATAGATGGATCTACTTGTGTTTCAATTTGTATCTGCTTCTTAACACTACTAGTTAAATTTAGCTTTATTTTTTCAAGCTGTTCATTTTTTAAAGGAACTGCTGAAACAACCACAGCAGTTACAATCCCTTTATGTTCTTTTACTTCGTCTAAAAAAGTATTTAAAATCTCCAGAAGATATTCTTGTCTTCCTTTTTGCACAACCAATATGAGTAGTCCCAAAAGCTCATCAGATACTTTTGAAGAAAATGTATCTTTTATAAGCTGTATCTTTTCTTCTTTTGAAATCTGAGGATGCTGTAAAATCTGCATAAATTCCTTTTCAGATTCCAGAATTTCGCGGGTTACCCTTGACTGGCTTTCCAATTCATCAATCTTATTGGTTTCAATGGCTAGATCAAATAAAGCTTTTGCATAACGCTTAGAAATTAATTGTGCCATGATACATCCCCCATCTGTGAAATGACTTCATCAATCAACTCACTGTGTTTTTGTTCGTCTATGGAAGATGCAATCAATTTCCCAGCCATCAAAGATGCAATTTCAACCATTTCTTTCTTCATTTCATCTTTAACTTTCACTTTTTCTCTTTCAATATCTGTTAATACTCTATTTTTTATAGAATCTGCTTCTTTTCTGGCTTCTTCGATAATCTGACTTTCTTGTTCCTGAGCTTTCTTTCTTGCTTCTCTTAAAATTGCATCTGATTCTTCTTTGATGTTAGTTAATTTATTTTCATACTCCTTTTTCATTTCTAAAACTCTTTGCTCTTCCGATTTTGCCTGTTCGATCTGAAGTCTGATCCTTTCAGAACGTTTTTCCATAAATTCTCTTACAGGCTTAAAAAGAAGAAAAGAGAGTCCTGCAAATAAAATAAGGGTATTTAAAAGCTGCATGCCCAGGCCAAATAGAAACTGTTGGTCAAAACTAATAATGCCTCCATCCAAGGAAATATCCTCCTTTCTCAACGTTCCAGATTTCACAAAAGCACCTCTAGGAGATCCTTATTCATGTGAAATCTATGTAAGAGAAACAACTTAAAGTTGCTTCTCTTACCAAAACACATGTTCTTACGTTATTATTGTCCTAAAAGACGAAGATATTGAGAAATAAGCGGATTAGCAAACAATAAGATAATGGCAATAATAAGACCATAAATACCTGTTGTTTCTGCTACTGCTGCTCCCAATAACATTGTTCTAACAATATCCCCTTGAGCTTCCGGCTGACGACCTACAGCTTCTGCTCCTTTACCAGCTGCATAACCTTGCCCTATTCCAGGTCCAATCCCTGCGATCATCGCAAGACCTGCTCCTATAGCTGAACATGCTAATATTAAAGCTCTTCCATCGATTTGTTCCATAATAAATTCCTCCTTCAATTTTTATAAAAATTTTATAAAAGAAATGTTATCTTCATCATTTTGTTAAAATTTGTGAAAATAACAGTAATAACGAAATAACCAATGCATAAATTCCTGTAGTTTGAGCAACGGCCTGTCCTAAAAGCATAGTTCTTACAATTACACTTTGAAGGCCAGGACGTTTTCCTACAGCTTCTGAGCTTTTTCCTGCTGCATAACCCTGTCCTATTCCAGGTCCAATTCCCGCAATCATCGAAATTCCTGCTCCAATCGCACTGCAGGCCAAAACAATCCCTGCCCCTTGTCTGGTTACAAGAGGATTGGCAAACAGCATAATAATTGCAATAACCAATGAAAATATCCCGGAAGTTTCTGCAACAGCTGCCCCCAGAAGCATTACTAAAGTGGCATTTTTTCCCGCTTTGGGGTTATTACCTACTGCTTCTGCTGCTTTACCGGCAGCATAGCCTTGCCCTACCCCAGGTCCAATTCCTGCAATCATAGCAATACCAGCTCCAACCGCTGAAAAGCCCAGGATAAGCGCTCGTTTATCTACATGCTCCATCCAGCCAATCAATAAATCAAGCAATCCTGTTACATCCATTCTTTCACCTTCTTCCTTATCAACATAAGGTTTAACTATCCATTGCACTGGATACAAAAGTCATACTAAGCATTACAAAAATAAAAGTTTGTAATATTCCTGCAAAGACATCAAAATATGCATGTAAAAATGCTGGGATACCAATCTTAACAGGAAGCCAAGGCATCGCATACCAAAGCGCCATGATAATGGTTCCGCCTAAAATATTACCAAACAGACGGAAGCTAAGAGATACCGGATTTGCCAATTCCCCTATCACATTCAATGGGAATAAAAGAGGTATTGGTTCAAAGAAACCTTTTATGTATTTGGCTATTCCTTTGTCTCTAAGCCCATATCCTTGAATCATAAAAAATGTTATCAAGGCTAATGCCAGGGTAGTAGCAAGATCCGCCGTAGGAGGTCTAAGTCCCACAAGTCCTGATAAGTTAGCTAATAAAATAAACATAAACATACTACCATAAAAAGGCGCAAATCCTTTGTTATTCTCACCCATAGTTGTTGCTGTAAAGGAATAACATACTTCTACCAAAAGTTCAATAACATTTTGAAATCCTTTAGGAATCTCTTCAAACTTATGGATAAGAAATCTTACGATTAGCGCAAGGCCCAAAAGCACCCCCATAATGATCCATGTATTAATAATTGTAGTAGTGATGTAAAATTCACTGCCTCCAATGTGTACGGGAATGACATTATGGTTGTAAAAATCCAAATTTTCCAAAGCTCACACCCCTTCCTAGTTTTTATTTTCTCCTGGATAATAGGATTATAAAATTTATTTATATTTATTTTATATGATTGGCTTTGATATCTCTTAAAGGGATTTTCTTACCACGGTAAAGTTCCAGAAAAACAGCAGCTTTCATTGTAAGAATTCCAAATACAGTCCCCAATAAACTAATAGTAGGCTCTAGGGCGGCTACTGTTAATACGACACCGGTTAAAATATATCTGACTATATAGTTGCTGGCTGCATATTTCTGCGCTCTGCTTATTTCCATTTGTACAGACTTTCTTATACTAATCTCCATTAACCTAAGCTTTAATACAGAAAAAATAGTTCCAAAGAAAACACCTTTAATAAAGCTGAAAGCATTTTCTGCAAAAAAGCTACCTACAATTCCAATCACAGTACCTAGAATGATCATCCTAAGAATGAGTCGATTCCTTTCAGGAACACGGTCATTCATCTTTTTCATCCTTTCTCGTTTTTCTGGATTTTACCCCTTTTGAAGCAATAAAAAATAAATTCCTAAAAGCAGCTCCTGCTCCTAAAAAAGAAAAAATCACCAAAAATAAAACTCCTGTATCAAACCATTTGTCCAAATAATTACCTAATAATACACAAAATATAATAGGTAGTGCCATCATGATTCCTATTTGAGAAATTAAGGAAAGCAAAGCAAAAATTTCTGCTTTTTTATTCATTATGTTGCACCACCAATTCATGTTAAATTCTTTTTTTTAATTTTTCTATGTATTATACACCTTATTTTTTTAGCTGTCTATAAACTATTAGTTTAGTATTTTAAAAGTTTTTAGGCTTTTTATTGCTTTTTCCAAAATAGTATAGAATTGCATCAACAATTCTTTCAGATGCATGTCCATCACCAAAAGGATTTTTTACATTTGTCATGGCCTCATAGGCACTCTTGTTGGTAAGGAGCTCTGATGCCATAGCAAAGATCTGTTCCTCATCGGTTCCCGCAAGTTTTAATGTTCCGGCTTCTACTCCTTCAGGCCTTTCGGTAACATTTCTAAGAACCAGTACAGGTTTCTTCATGGAAGGAACTTCTTCCTGCAGTCCACCGGAATCTGTCAGGACTAGGTATGATTTATTCATTAAATTATGCATATCTTTCATATCCAGAGGGTCAATCAAATGTATACGCGGATGATTGCCCAAGATCGGAAATACTGTTTCTCTTACAGCAGGATTTTTATGTACCGCATATACGACTTCCACATCTTCAAAGTTTTCTACAAGTCTATATACGGCATTGCAAATATTTTTCAGCGGTTCACCCAAATTTTCTCTTCTATGGGCAGTCATTGCAATAACCCGTCTGTTAATATAATCAATATCATTTAATAAAGAGTATGTAAATGTATAGTTTTCTTCAATCGTTGTTTTTAATGCATCTATAACGGTATTTCCTGTTACAAAAATTTGTTCCTCAGGAACTCCTTCTTTTAATAAATGGGTTTTTGCAAGGGATGTTGGTGCAAAATGAATATCTGTTAAAACCCCTGTAAGTTTTCTGTTCATTTCTTCAGGAAAAGGTTGATATTTATCATAAGTTCTAAGGCCTGCTTCTACATGGCCTACCTTTACCTGATTATAAAATGCGGCCAAAGATCCTACAAAGGTTGTCGTAGTATCTCCATGCACCAATACAAGATCAGGAGACACCTCTTTTATAACTTTATCCAAACCTTCCAAGGCACGGGTCGTAATATCTAAAAGGGTTTGCCTTGATTGCATAATATCCAGATCATAATCAGGTTTCAACTGAAAGATATCTAATACCTGGTCTAACATTTCTCTATGTTGTGCTGTAACGCAGACAATGCTTTCTATACCATCAGTTTTTTCCAATTCTTTTACTACCGGCGCCATTTTAATTGCTTCCGGTCTTGTCCCAAATATGCTCATTACTTTAATCGCCATTGGTTTGTCCGCCTTTCATAAATATCATTATTACTCATATTTAACCACATGGCAAATATTTTCGCAACCTCTATAATTTTATTCATAACTTTGCAAAATTATGTATTCTTCATTTTACATTATCGTAGCTATTTTTAGTAGAATTTATTGCTAATTATTATATCTATAAGCTATAATAAAATAAAAAAGGAGTGGTTCAATGAACTCCCCCATTAGTCAAATTACAACTGAAGAAAATGTTACTTTAATTACTTTAGATAATATTCCTGCTAACACCCAGGACATTGCTCGTATATTTAGTGCCATCGGAAAATCCGGGGTTAATATTGATATGATCAGTCAAACATCTCCTTATAAAGGGAGTGTCAATATTTCTTTTTCCCTGCAGGATGAAGATCTGTTCACTGTCCTTAAAACACTAAAAAGTTTCAAGGCAGATTATGAGGATCTTAGAATTGATATCAATTCCAATAATGTAAAAATTTCTTTGTTCGGAGAAGGGATGAAAACAACTCCCGGAACTGCGGCAAAAACCATGGAACTTCTGGCTCAAAATGATATAGATATTCAACTGATTACAACATCAGAAGTAGATATTTCTTATCTGATTTCTGCTGCCGATAAAGACAAAGCTGTAAAATGTTTCAAAGAATATTTTAATATATAAAAAAGGATGCCTTAAGGCATCCTTTTTTCTTTTATTATGCATGTTTCTTATTTTTCGTAATCATATATAATGCAATTGCCATAGCTATAAACACACCTAAGGCAATTTGTGTATCCTTTTGTGCAATAAGAATTCCGATAATTCCAAACCCGCCACTAATACCATAAAGGGTAATTACCGCCCTTTTTTGGCTGTATCCTTTATCCACCAGGCGATGGTGAAGATGTCCTCTGTCCGCTTCCATAATCGGTCTGCGATTGATAATGCGTCTAAGGATTGCAAAAGTGGTATCAAAAATAGGCAAAGCCAATACCAAAACTGCAATAATAATTGTAGCCGCTGTATAGCCTTTAATAAAACCTTGAACAGATGTAACTGCCAGGGTAAATCCTAAAAATGTTGATCCTGTATCTCCCATAAAAATCTTTGCCGGATTAAAGTTATGAGGTAAAAATCCCAAACAAGCTCCCGCCAATGCTGCAGTTAATACTGCCGCCACTGGTCCAATGGGATTTGCTGAAATAATGGATAAAATCATCAGACAAATGGCCGCTATCGAGGATACTCCTGCAGCCAATCCATCCAGGCCGTCTATCAGATTAACCGCATTTGTAACACCTACAATCCAAAACAGAGTAACCGGTATACTGAGTTTTTCTAATAGCAAAGTATTGCTTTCTGCAAAAGGCCATGTAACAAATTCAATCCTGATATCAGAGTGAATCACAACAAGTGCTGCTATAATTTGCACACATAATTTGAGCTTAGCGTTCAAATTATAAATATCATCGAAAAAACCTAATAAAAAGATGATGGATCCTCCCATAATAAGTCCGGAAATTTGCTTCCACTGAAACGCTTTCACCAAAGGCGTAATTAAAAAGACCGTTATCATGAATCCCAGGAAAATCGCTATGCCGCCCATTCTTGGCATAGGTTCTTTATGCATTCCTCTGGCCTTGGGCTGATCTACTGCACCCACCATTAAAGCAATTTTTTTACTCAGCGGAGTTGTTAGAAGACTAATTAAAAAGGCCGAAATAAATGACAGAATGTATAGTAAAAACGTTTCTTGAACAGCTACGCTCTGAAACACCATTATCCACTCCTTAAGGTTTATAACACTATTTATTTTTTCCCAAATTTAAATTCCAAACCATGTATATTCTATATGTATATACAAAGGTTGTCAAATTAAATTTTTGTTACAATTTATTACAATTTTAAAAACCGATACTAAATCTAGCATCGGCTTATATATTTTATGCCTCTTTAAAAGGAGTTATTTCAATTCCTGCCTCTTTTAAAAGCTCTATAGATAATTCATCGGGATAATCCCCTTTAAAAACAATTCTTTTTATTCCTGCATTGATAGCCATTTTGGCACACATTACACAAGGCTGATGGGTAACGTATAAAGTTCCTCCTGCTACAGATACGCCGTACATAGCGGCCTGAACAATAGCATTTTGCTCTGCATGAAGTGCCCGGCACAATTCATGTCTTTGTCCTGAGGGAATTTGAAGTTTTTCACGTAAGCATCCTAGTTCTTCACAATGAGAACATCCTGTAGGTGCCCCATTATAACCTGTTGACAGGATACGCTTATCTTTTACAATAAGTGCTCCGACTTGTCTTCTAAGGCAAGTGGATCTTTCTTTCACCAAATCCACAATCCCCATAAAGTATTCATCCCAACTAGGTCTCATAATATCCCCCCAGCTTATTTTGTACCAAACAGACGATCACCTGCATCTCCTAAACCTGGAACAATATATCCGTGATCATTTAATCTTTCATCTAATGCTGCTACATAAATATCCACATCCGGATGGTCCTTATTTAATCTTTCAATGCCTTCCGGCGCTGCAATCAGGCATAAAAATCTGATTCTTTGTACGCCTTTATCTTTAATAAACTGGATCGCGGCTGAAGCGGATCCTCCTGTTGCCAACATAGGATCTAAAACATAAATGTCTCTTTCTGGAGCATCATAAGGTAATTTACAGTAATATTCTACAGGCTCCAAAGTTTCCGGATCTCTGTAGAGTCCTATATGTCCTACCTTAGCAGCCGGAACCAGATTAAGCATGCCATCTACCATACCCAGTCCTGCTCGAAGAATAGGAACAATACCTAATTTCTTACCTGCCAAAGCTTTTGCCTTTGCTTTTGCTACAGGGGTTTCTACCTCAATCTCTTCCAGTGGCAAATCTCTTGTTGCTTCATAACACATCAGCATAGCAATTTCTTCAACGAGTTCCCTGAATTCCTTTGAACCTGTATCTTTGCTTCTGAGCATAGATACTTTGTGTTGAATCAAGGGATGATCCATTACAAATACATGTCCCATAATATCCTCCTTGTCTTAATTATCCTCAATTTGTGCAATACGGCGAATATGTCTTTCTTCATTGGAAAACTCTGTTCCTAAGAAGGTTTCTACAATCTTAAGCGCAAGTCCAGGTCCTATGACTCTAGCCCCCATAGCAAGTATATTCGCGTCATTATGTTCTCTTGTAGCCTGCGCGGAAAAACAATCATGACAAAGGGCTGCCCGAATACCTTTTACTTTATTGGCTGCGATGGAAATACCTATTCCTGTTCCACAAATCACAATACCTTTTTCACAAGTCCCATCTGCAACCAGCTTAGCTACGCTTTTTCCAAATTGGGCATAATCGCAAGACTCCTCCGAGTAACACCCTACATCCTTGTATTCAATATTTTTAGATTCCAAGTATTTTATAATTTCTTGTTTTAATACGTAGCCGCCATGGTCACTTCCAATTGCAATCATTCATGTCCCTCCGTTTTTTCTTTTTTACTATATCACTTCTACAAAAGCATGGCAAACCATATTTTTACATATTATGTCCAATTTTTAGTATTAGTTTTTGAATCAGATTATGCAAGTTTTCTGCGCAGCTTCTATATTCCTCTAATTGTCCTCCAAAAGGATCTGACACATCTCCAGATTCCTCCACAAATTCTTTTAGTGTAAATATTTTGTCCTTAAATTCCGGAAAATTCATATGCAAATATTGCTTATGATGATTTGTCATGGTTAATATAAGATCCACATCTTTAATATCTTTCAGTTCTATTTGCTTTGACTGATGTGTATCCAAATTCAGGCCATATTCCTTCATAGCCTTACGGGCATATTCACTGGCCCCTGAGGAAAAATATACTGAAATGCCTCTTGAGGCAACCTCTATGTTAAGTGAAGCCTTCATAATTTCATTTCTTGCCAGGATTTCGGCCATTGGGCTTCTGCAAGTGTTGCCAGTGCATACAAACATTATTTTTTTCATCTTTCCTCACCTCTATACTTCAATGATATCATATCCCGCTGCTTTTTGAAGGCGATTCATAATGGCAAATCCAATTTCTTCATAAGAAAAAGCCTCTGCTAAAACCACATCCATGCCTGCTTCATCAAATGCCCTTAAAGTATCAAACAGATTGGCAGCAATCGTTTCCGGATTGCTTCTGTCTCCCACAACAATGATACAGTCTCCCGCATAAGAATCTTTGGTTTGCTCGGTTGCCATAATCCCAACCTTTAAATGCTGGGCTTGTTTTTCTTTTGTTAACTTATTTATGACAGTTATTACTTTAGAGAGTTCTCCCTCTACAATTGTTACTTTGGCTTTAGGTGCATAATGTTTGTATTTCATGCCAGGAGCTTTTGGGGTAGATGTAAGAGCTTTTTGAGAAAGAATAGCCGGATCTACCAGAACTTCCCCAACGGCTTCTTCCAGCATCTCTTTTGTAATGCCGCCGGGCCTTAAAATAACAGGGATATCTCCTGTGACATCCACCACTGTAGACTCTAATCCCACCAAAACAGGGCCTCCATCCAGGATCATTTCAATTTTTCCATTTAAGTCTTCTATAACATGGGATGCTTTTGTGGGACTTGGCTTTCCGGATGTATTCGCCGAAGGAGCAGCAATGGGAACTCCGGCAGTTTCAATCAGTGCTCTGGCTATTTTATTTTGGGGTAATCTTATGGCAACAGTGGAAAGTCCCGCCGTAATAGAATATGGAATAATATTTGATTTTGGGAATATAAGCGTTAATGGCCCCGGCCAAAAAGCGTCCATTAGGATCTGTGCCTTCTTAGGGATATATTCTACCAGTTTGGGCAATTCTTCTTTAGATGCAATATGTACAATAAGGGGATTATCTGAAGGTCTCCCTTTAGCTTCAAATATTTTTTTAACAGATGTTTCATCCAGTGCATTGGCACCCAATCCATAAACAGTTTCTGTAGGAAATGCAACCAATCCACCAGACTGTATGATCTGGGCTGCTTCTTTTATGATCCATTCATCTGGGTTTTCTGAGTTGAGAGTTTTAATGATGGTGTTCATAGTTTTTCCTTCCTAAAATTTAATGCTTTTCAAAATTTATTGTACCCTTATTATATAACAAAATGCAATTATAATTTCATAAAATAAGAGAGAAGTATGACGATAAAATAATACATGATATTGATTATGCATTATTTTGACTAAACTAGTAACATTTTGATAGAAGAACCATATATTATAGTAAGAACTATTCCTTGAAAGGAGGTTATCCTATGGCAAACGGAGCAGCTATTACTGGTGGAAATCTTGAACTGCTTCTTTCAAAATATATTGGTGAAACTGTTACAATCTTTACTGCTAGCGGTGGGCAATCTGGCTCTGGATTTACAGGTGTGATTTTAAGCGTAAATAATTGCTTTGTACGTCTTTTAACTCGTATCGGCCCTCCTCCGGGATGTGCTTTAGGTAATTCTTGCACAGGCTTTAACCCATTCTATGGTTACGGTGGTGGATACGGATATGGCTACGGCTATGGTCCAATCCAACCAGCCAGTGAAACCGGTGCAGTTACTGCCGGCGGATGGAATGGATACCCTGTATATACAGTTGGTTCTGTTGCAGATATTCCACTTGATTCCATCGTATCCTTTGTTCATAATGCAGTATAATATTCCCTCTCGCAAAAAGAGAAGCCCTAGGGCTTCTCTTTTGCTTTAAAATAAAAATAGTGACTAAGTCCTGGCTGCCTCTGTCCTCTCAAGATGTCAAAAATTCAAGAAAAGTACCTGATTGCTAAGTATCTCTTTTCAATTAATAACCTCGAAAATCATCTTTTCGAGGGTAAAATATTGTACTTTTTACTTTTAATAATTACTGAGCTGTTAAGCCGCCATCAACAACGAATTCAGAACCTGTTGAATAGCTGGATTCATCTGAAGCCAAGAATAATACCATATTGGATACTTCTTCTGGTTGTGCAATACGTTTTAATGGAATGAATTTTGCAAATTCCTCAATAGCATCCTTTGCATCTTCTTGTTGAATCATGGGTGTCGCAATGACACCAGGATGTACGGAGTTAACACGAATTCCTTTGCGTGTAAGTTCAATTGCTGCAGCTTTCGTCATACCACGTACTGCGAATTTCGTATCTGTATAGCCAATCGCACCACCAACTAAACCATTTATTGAAGAAACATTGATGATTGAACCTTTGCCTGCTTTCTCCATTGATGGGACAACTGCTCGCATACCTAAAAACACAGATACTTGGTTAATATCAACAATACGGCGGTATTCTTCCAATGACATATCCATAATTGATTTGTTCACTGAAATTCCTGCATTATTGACTAAAATATTGACTGGGCCAAAAACTTCTTCCGCCTTCGCTACAACAACTTTCCAATCCTCTTCACTGGTTACATCTTGCTTCACAAAAATGGCATTTTCGCCTAACTCAGCTGCCACTGCCTGACCTTTTTCTTCATTTAAGTCTGTTAATACAACTTTTGCCCCTTCTTCTACAAAGAGTTTAGCGTGGGCAGCGCCCATACCTTGTGCAGCGCCTGTAATGATTGCTACTTTGTTTTCTAATCGTTTCATAAGACCCCTCCATAGTTTTCATCATATTAGTCATTATTTTATTATATAATTTACACTTTGTAAGTTAAGTGTTTTAAAAAAGTTACAAAGGCTTATTTTCCCTGGCAAAATCGACACATATTATATTTTGTCCAATTTAAAAAGAATTAGTACAACTGGATTTTGCCATTAAAAAACTGACTCCCTATGTTAGATTTTTAGATCTAACCTTTGAGAATCAGTATAAAACCATTCTTTCTTATTTCACAAATAGGGCTAATCGCTTCTTTTAAATAACTATTAATCTCCATCTAAAAGATTGCCAAGGCCCCCCACCAGGTCCAGTACACTTCCTTCTCCTTTTCTTCCTCCTGTTATTCTTGGCGCAGCACTATAAACTCGATCCGCTAATCGACTAAAAGGTAAAGATTGAATCCATACTGTTCCTGGCCCTTTAAGGGTTGCAAAGAATAATCCTTCTCCTCCAAAGAAGGCTGTTTTAACTCCTCCTACAAACTCTATATCGTAGTCTATATGTCTTGTCATTGCTACAAGGCATCCGGTATCTATGCGCAATGTTTCTCCAAGACTTAATTGCTTCTCTACAATGGTTCCTCCGGCATGAATGAAAGTCAATCCGTCTCCTTCTAATTTTTGCATAATAAAACCTTCTCCTCCAAAGAACCCTGCCCCTAACTTTCTTTTAAAATCAATACCTACAGCAACACCTTTTGCCGCACAGAGAAATGCATCTTTTTGACAAATGATTTTACCTTCATAAGCGGATAAATCCATAGGGATGATTTTCCCGGGATAAGGAGAAGCAAATGCAACCTTTTGTTTTCCCTGCCCTCCGTTCGTAAACATCGTCATGAATAAACTTTCTCCAGTAACGAGCCTTTTTCCTGCTCCAAAAATCTTACCCATAAGTCCGCTCTGTTCCTGTCCCGAGCCATCTCCAAAAATGGTTTCCATTTGAATCCCTTGCTCCATGTACATCATAGCCCCTGCTTCAGCAATTACACTTTCCCCTGGATCCAGCTCAATCTCAACAAACTGCATATCATCCCCATAAAGCTTATACTCAATTTCATGTGCATTATTAAAATACTGCATGTTCAGCCTCCTTAGCAATTACTGTCTTAATCTATGATTATTCCTCGTAAAAATTTTAATTCCTTGTATTTTTTTCATAAAAATAAAATAATATTATAAAAGAGAAGCCTTGGGCTTCTCTTTACTGTAAGAACACTTCCTGATCTTTTATCGGTAAGGGTTTTTCCCTCTCTAATACCATGATCTCAACTTCTGGTGTTGTAGATGTAATGTAGTTTTCTATGTCTTTTGTAATCAGTCTATGAATCTTATTTCTCATTGTTTCTCCTAATACCAACTGATTAATCTGATTTTCTTTTATAAACTCTACAATACGTTCCGGTACATGTTCATCGCAAACAACATGAACTTCTCCACCGAGTTCCGAAGCATAATCGAATAACTCCTGAAGCAATTCGCCTGCATCACTTTGAGTTAAAATGTTGTTACCATGTTCCACATGAAGTATATGCAATTCGCCCCCCACCTGTGAAGCTAATTCTGCACCTTTTTTGATTAGTCTTTTACTGTTTTGCTGAATTGTTATGCAGACTAAAACTTTCTGTGGCACTAAAACCCCTCCCTCTGGAGAATAATAAGCTTACGCCCAAAATTATTATATCATAGTATGATATAAAATACCATGTATACATTTTCTTATTACTTTGGAGAAAGACCTTTCCAAAACTCGCTGTTTTCCAAGCCCAGACGCCATATGGCAATCCCCTGTAAACCTTTTGCCTTTGCCAGTTTTAACTTAAATTGAGTGCTTTGGGCATTTTCAAACCACACAATTCTGTCATTGCCTTTTTCATCTTTATATCGATAATAAGGAACTTTAAAGGTATCGTTCCAGAGGATTTTCCCTCCATATCTCTTTATATAATCGTTGATTTCTGATGCCGTAACAGCTTTCCCATTTTTCCCATCTATGGTCCAGTCATATCCATAAGCTGCAATACCCATAACCACCTTCTGTGGCAAAATCTCTTTGACAGCAAAATTGATTACATCTTCTACCCAATCATAGGATGCCACAGGCCCAGGAGTTCCTCCAGACCAATGTTCATCATAGGTCATAAGGACCACTCTGTCCGCATATTGTCCAATAGCCTTATAATCATAAGCCCCTGTCCATTGATCATTGATATAATCTGCCGTTTTAGCGGGAACCGTAGCTGAAACTATATATCCCTTAGGTCCTAATGCTGCCTTTAATTCTTTAATAAAAGATGTGTATTCTGCCCTTGTGTCCGCTCCTATCCCTTCTATGTCTACCTCTACGCCATCATATCCGTATTTTTCAATTTCACTTAATACACTTTTGACTAATTTGTCCCGAAGAATCGGATTTTCCAGAACATTCTCAGCCAGAGTTTTTTGAAAACTTCCACCTTGGGCATTGTGAATGAGCATAAGGGATTTGATGCCTTGTTGCTGTGAGTAATCCAAAATCTCATTTTGAGGATAGTCCACAATTAGGGTGCCGTCTGCTTTCATACCATGGCTAAAGGTAGCCACTTCTGTTATTTTGCCATTATAGGTTTTCAAAGAATTGTAAGAACCAAGATGACCTTCATAATACTTTACTGTAAACCCAAGAACCGTATCAAATTTATAAGGGATTACTTCAATATCCTCCAAAGAAGGGCCCGATCCTTCAACAATAACAGAAGGAGGTACCACTCTTAGAAGTTGTCCTACATAAATAGTATCTGAACTTAAATTGTTCCATTTTTTTAAATCAGATACCGTAATATTAAATTTGGCAGCAATGACAGAAAGACTGTCTCCTTTTTTTACAACATAGTCTGAAACCTGGGGCAAATCGCTGTTGATTAAAACAGTCTTTGATGCATTATCCCAATTAACGGGCAAATTAAAGGATTCTGAGATAAAACGAATTGGAACCATCAATCGTCCATTGATTACCTTTGGAGGGGTGTCCAAAAAATACATCTTACCGTTAATAAAAGCCTGGGGCAAATTAGCCTGCAAATAAATTGATTTATTATCTTTGGTAATGATGGCTATTTTGTCTATATTGTCCCAATGAACAGAAGCTCCCAAAAATTCTGAGATCACTCGAATCGGAACAAGCACCCTTCCATTTTCTATCACAGGAGGTGTGTCTGATTCTATATATCGATTATTAATACGAATTTGAATCCTCTTAGTCTGTTGAGTGGATGTATTCTTTGATACTGCGCCATAAGCAGCAGTTGAAAAATATGGATTCAGAATGAGCTGAAAGGCAATCAGTGAGCCGGTCATAAATCTGACAGATGAAATTTTTAAATTCGGATATACTTTCTTTATATAAGTTTCTAACCCCAGCTTTTTATGTTCCTGTTCTACATCTCCAAATTCCTTGGAAAATTCTATATCTTCAGGTAAATATATAATAAGATGATATTCTCCGTTTTCATAAACGATCCTTTGTTTGTATCGATCCCAGTTCATATTTTTCCTTCTTTCCTTTGCAAAAAAGCCACCTACGGTTTCGTAAAGTGGCTTTAAACTTCGTTTTATTCTTATTATGGAAAGAAGAAAAAAACTTATACATCTATAATATTTTTTCTAAAAATGCCTTAATTCTTGGGTGATCAGGATTATTAAAAAGCTTTTCAGGTGGTGCGTCCTCAATGATCTCTCCCTGATCCATAAATACGACTCTGTCTGACACCTCTTTAGCAAATCCCATTTCATGGGTTACAACAAGCATCGTCATATGTTCTTTTGCCAATTGCTTTATAACGCCTAAAACCTCTCCAACCAGTTCCGGGTCTAGAGCTGAAGTCGGTTCATCAAAAAGCATAATATCTGGTTTCATCGCCAAAGCCCTTGCTATAGCAACTCTTTGCTTTTGTCCCCCTGAAATTTGGGATGGATAAGCATCTTTCTTTTCAAGAAGTCCAACCTTGCTAAGAAGTTCTTCTGCTTCTTTGATGGCCTGTTCCTTAGGAACTTTATTAACAATAATCGGCGCTTCAATGACATTTTCCAAAACTGTCTTGTGAGGGAAAAGATGAAAATTCTGAAACACCATCCCCATTTTTCTTACACCGTCTTTTACGTCTTTATGAGGAAGCGGTATGCGTTTGCCTTCTTCATCAAAAGCCTCAATGGGAATGCCTTCAATCTCTATTCTTCCACCATCACATTTTTCTAATAAAATAAGGCAGCGAAGAAACGTGCTTTTGCCAGAACCGGAAGGACCTATAATTGAGATTACTTCTCCTTTGGCAACGCTTAAAGATACATTTTTTAAAACTTCTAAATTCCCAAATCGTTTGCTGATATTGGATGCTTGAATCATATTCATAATAAAACTCCTACTCATAAATAGAATACTTTTGCTCTAATTTCTTAAAGATCCAGACGATCACAGAGGTTAAAAACAAATAAATGGCTCCAGCTATAAAAAAGGGTATAACGGTAAAATCTCTTGCCACAATTTGATTGGCATTCCTAAGCAGATCATCCATACTAATGGCAGCCACCAATGCCGTATCTTTAACCAATGTAATGGCTTCATTGGATGTGGCAGGAAGTACTCTTCTTATGGTTTGAGGCAGAATAATCCGGCGCATAGTTTGGGAATAGGTCATGCCTAATACTTTTGCCGCTTCATATTGCCCCTTATCAATGGATATAATGCCTCCCCTGAAAATCTCAATAAAGTACGCAGCGTAGTTTAAAACAAAGGTAATGGAAGCTGCTTCAAATTTATCAAAAGTAATGCCTAAAAAATGAGGAAGGCCAAAATAAATAAAAAACAACTGAAGCATAAGAGGCGTCCCTCTGAAAATCCATGTATAAACCCCAAGCACAGAAGAAAGGAGCTTAGATTTTGAAACCTTTCCTAAAGCTCCTAAAACTCCTAGCGGTATCGATAATAATATAGTTATTCCATATAGTTCTAATGTATTGATGCTTCCTTTAATGATATAACCAATCATTTCTAAAATATCAGACACAATAAGCCTCCTATTTTACAACAATATCTTCTCCAAACCATTTTTTAGAGATTTCTGCTGCTGTTCCATCATCTTTTAATTCTTTCATAATTCGGTTAACTTCATCTGCTAAACTTTGATCGCCTAATCTAAAGCCTATACCATACGATTCACGGCCAAAATCATCTTCCAATACTCTAAACTGACCAGGCTTTTTAGAGATATAATATTTTCCCACTACTTCATCCATTACTGCCGCATCCACACGACCTGCTTCCAATTCCAGAAGAACAGTTGTATTGGTTGGATAATCGCTGATACCTTTAACTTTTTCGGCTACTTCTGTATCAGCATTAACAGCTGTCTCAGCACTGCTTGCTGTTTGAAGTCCAATCACTTTATCGGCTAAATCTGCCTTGGTTTGAATATCAGAATCATTTTTTACAATAATAATTTGTCTGTTATTAAGATATACATCGGAAAACAGGATTTCTTTTTTTCTGTCTTCTGTAATCGATAATCCATTCCAGATCACATCTATATTTTTGCCGTTTAATTCCATCATCTTCGCATTCCAGTCAATTGTTTTTAACTCTATCTCTACACCCATTCTTTTTGCTACTTCCTTAGCCAAATCAATATCAAACCCTACAATCTCACCAGATTCATCGCGAAATCCCATGGGTGCAAAGGTGTCATCCAGTCCGACAACCAATACTCCCTTTTGTTTTACTTCTTCTAAAGAATGATCTTCTTTAGATGCTGCTTTTTTGCCACAGCCTGTTGAAAATAAAGATAATATCATAATACTCAATATTAAAAACGCTATATTCTTTTTCATTATTATTTCCCCCTGTATCAACATTTTAGTTACAAGCCTATTATACTTTAACTCACTAAAATTGTAAAGTAATAAACCAAAAATAATCCTTAAATTTTTAAACAATAGGAATGACATAAGGGCATTGACTTACAGGATTTTCAAAGATTTCCACAGAAAGATTGTATACCTTTTTAATATTTTCTTTACTGATTACTTCTTCGGGGGAACCTTTGGCCTCAACTTGTCCTCTTTTAAGCAATATAATTTCATCACTGAAGGTAGACGCTAAATTTAAATCATGCAATACTGCAATGATGATCTTGTCCTCTTTTAGGCTTCTAAATATATTTAAAAATTCTATCTGATACTGTATATCCAGATGGGAAGTGATTTCATCCAGAAGAATGATGTCTGCTTCCTGACTTAAAGCCCTTGCAGCGATAACTCTCTGAATCTCTCCGCCACTTAAATTCGTAATCAACTGATCCTTTAAGTTCCATGTATTGGTCGCTCGCATGTACTTTTCCACGATCGCCTGATCTTCCCCGTTAAAATCCTGAAAACTTCGTTTATATGGACTTCGTCCCATCATCACAATATCAAAAACAGTAAAATCGTAGTCTATGAGTATGTTTTGGGGAATCACTGCCATCATTTTGGCTAATTCTTTATTTTTCATTTTGCAAATATCCTGATTGTCTATCAATACACTTCCGGCTTTTGGGGTAATAAGCTTTGAAATATTTTTTATAAATGTGGATTTCCCCGAACCATTGGGTCCAATGATGGAATAAAATTTACCTTTATTAAAACTTAAACTGATATCCTTTAATACTTGTTGATCTCCATAGGAAAAACTAAGATTTCTTACATCTATTTTTTGTCCCAAGGGTTTATCCACTCCTTCGCTTCATTTTAATCAGAAGATATATAAAATAGGGAGAACCAATCAATGCCGTCACCGCTCCTACAGGTAATTCTCCGGGAGCGGCTATGGTTCTTCCAAGAGTATCAGAAAGCAGTAAAAAAATCGCGCCTCCCAAAGCCGAAAAAGGAATCAAAACTTTATTATTGGGACCAACAATGATTCTTGCCATATGAGGCACCAAAAAGCCTACAAATCCGATGATTCCGGAAAAAGAAACACAAACAGCAATCATCATGGATGCAATGATAATGACGCCTTTTTTTAGCTTTTCTGTTTCTACACCTAAACTTTTAGCCGTTTCCTCACCAACAAGCATTAAATTGAGATCTCTATATAAAAAAGAAATAATCATTGTGCCGACAAATACAACCGGAGCTGTTATATAAATATTCTCCCAGCTTGAAGCATTGAAACTTCCCATCATCCAAAATATAATCCTGCTGGCATGTTCCTGATTAAACACCATTATGATGGATATTAAAGCCGATGTCAAAAAACCTATGGCACTTCCCACCAGAAGTAAATAGATCGTAGCTGTTTTTGATCTGACCTGTACAATAAGATATACCATGATGGTCGTAGTTACCGCTCCTATAAAGGCAAATGGAGCAGCCGGCAAATGAACAGTAATTGCCAGCGCCGCTCCCAGGGCAGCCCCTCCTGATATTCCAAGCACGTAAGGGTCTGCCATAGGATTTTTAAATAGGGACTGAAAAGAGGTCCCTACTACTGCCAATCCCATCCCAACTATACTTGCCATAATAATTCTGGGCATGCGTACCATAAAAACAATAAGAAAATTTGTATCAGAGGGTACTGTATCGATATGCTTGCCAATAATAGGTATATACTTAAGGATTTCCATGAATACCTCACAGGGCTTTATATTGGCTGCTCCCACCGAAATGGCCCCGATCGCCAGTATACAATATAAAACGAGCAATACAAAAAATAGTGTTTTTCTTTTTAGTCTCATCATCTCACCTATTCAAATAAATCTGGATGCATGATCTTTGCCAGGCTTTCTACACCTTCCCCAAGTCTTGGGCCTTGCCTTGCAATAAGATTATCGTCTATTTCAATCACCTTATCGCCCTTTACAGCTGACAGCTCCTTGTAGCCGGCAGTTTCTACAAACTGCTCTTTTAGTCCATAATTTTGGGAGATCAATATGATATCTGGATCGTTTTCTATTATTTTCTCAAGACTATACTGCCATCCTGTTGCATCTTTTGCAATATTATCCCCTCCGGCTATCTCCAGAAGCTGACCTATAAAGGTATCTCCAGTGGCAGTGTAATCTCCATTTTTACCAAAGCCGGCAACATAATATACTTTCGGCCTTGGGGCATCTTTAACCTTTTCCTGAACCTCTTCAATCTTATCTTTAATCTCTGTAATAACTCGATTGGCTTCATCTTCTGCATTAAGGATTTGCCCCAATCTAGCTATAGAATCATAAGCTCCCTCTAAGTCAATAGCTTCATAGAGCACAACCACCTCTATGCCTAAGTCTTCTAGTTTTTTATAGGTTTCTTCTTTAAAATTGGCAGTGGCAATAACGATATCCGGGTTTAACTCAACAATTTTTTCTACACTGGGATCAATTAAGGACCCTATGCTTGGAACCTCTTTTGTTTCTTCCGGATAATCACAGTAGTCGGTCCTTCCCACAAGGTTTTCTCCTTTGCCTAAAGCATAAATGAGTTCTGTAATACTGGGAGCTACAGAAACGATTCTTTTTGGCTCCTCACTTATTTGGGTGTTCTTAACACCACTACATCCAGCCATAGTGCCTAAAAGGGCTATGATCATAAAAATATGTAATGTCTTTAAGATTCTTTTCATATTGCTTTATCCTTTCCTTTCAGCTTTAATCCATTAAAAATTTTATCTATTAAAAAGGCAGTACATCATAGACGTACTGCCACTAGAATTTATAACTATAGCATAAAAGCAAAATAGTTAATTGACTCTAATAGGCTTTCCCTCCGAAAGCTTATTAATGCTCTCATTTAGGCAGGTCTCCTGGCTCATGATTCATCCTCGTCTTTGCCTTCCCCTAAATACTTAGAGTGGCTTTTAAAGACTCGTCATCAATTACAGTAGCGGGGGCTGCTACGGATTCTAACCGTATTCCCTTTTCACCTTATAAGTTTCATCTTATAAGGCACCTAAATGAATTATTCAGTTTTTTATTATTGAAGTTTAAATCTTTCCACAGCTTCCATAAGTTTTTCTTTTCCTGACTTCACCTCTTCTGTTTGCTCTGCTATTGTACTAACTTTATCTGCAATGACTGCCGTATTCTCAGCCACACTGGTTATTCCGGCGGCTCCTTCATTGGTTGCAGAAGCTACTTCCTCAATAGCTTTTATCATATTCTGTATAGAAATCAGTAATTTCTCAGATGTAACACTAAAATCTGTAATGATCGCACTTACATTTTCAGCATCTTTTTGGTATTGATCTGTTGCTTCCAGCATTAATCCATAATCTTCTTTTACATCCGAAGAAACAAATTCCATCAATTTATTCGAAGTAGATGAGAGATTATTTACTGAACTTTGGACTGTCTTGATTATTTCTTGAATTTCTTTTGCTGTAGCTCCTGAGTTTTCAGCCAGTTTTCCGATTTCATTCGCAACCACCGCAAAGCCTTTACCGGCTTCCCCTGCTCTGGCTGCCTCGATAGCCGCATTTAAGGCCAAAAGATTCGTTTGAGAAGTAATTTCAAGGATTATATTAGATAAAGCTGTGATCTGTTCTACCGATTTCGATTCTTCAATTGCTTTTTCAAGGGCAGATTTTGCTTCTTCAAGAATCTTCATTGCATTATTTTGAGATGTTAAAACTCTTTCTTTTAATCTGTTTGCCCTTTCTTGAATTTCTTCGACAGTTTTTGCTCCATCCTGTGCCTTTTGAGCAATGGAGTGTGCAGCATTTTCAAATTCTGAAGCAGTGGCATTCATTTCCTCGGAAGATGCCGCCGTTTCTTCCATCCCTGCAGAAATTTCTTCTGTTGTAGATGCTACCTCATCTATCTGATCTTTCAGAGCATCAACATTTTCATTAACCACTATAACTGCCTTCATAGATTTATTGGATTCAGTTACAATATCATTCACCATGCTTCTTAAAGTCTTGATCATTTGCTGCAAAGATCTTGAAATGAGACCGATTTCATCCTTATATTTCTGATATTTGGCTGGCATATCGACAGATAAATCCCCCTGGGAAATCTGTTCGATGATCTTAGAAGATTCTTTAATAGGTTTTGATATTTTTTTACCTACTATGATGGATATAATAACAAATAGAACTCCAACCAAAAGAGCCATAAAGCCAAATAACATAATTTGCCTGTTTATTTGCTTCCTCATTTCTATTTTCTTAGTATTGATTACTGCATCAATATCATCCGTATAATTTCCTGTTCCAACAACCCATTCAAAAGGTTTATAAGATAATGAATAACTACGCTTAGGTAGTGGTTCTGTCTGTCCCTCTTTTGGGAAGTGGTAGTCTGAAAAACCACCACCCTCCTGCATTCCGTTTTTGATAATCTCTTTAATAAGATACTTGCCGTTACTGTCTTTCTGCTCATAGCGATTGGTACCTTCTGTTGCACTTCCATATAATACTACATTAACTCCCTCATATGTGTCAATCCAAAAATACCCATCTTCGCCATAACGCATATCTCTAACGATATCGGCAGCAGCTTTTTTAGCCTCTTCTAAAGTCATCTCGCCTTTCTCTACTTTTTTCCCATATTGTTCAATCACACTGACAGCACTTTGCACCTGAGTCGAAATCAAGTGATCAAAGCTTTCTCTCATGCTTTTTTCCATTGCATTTAACGATGTTGTTTGTGTATATAAGACCAATGAAATGGATATGGTACCTAATAGTACAACCAGTACGAAAGTATTCAACAATGACAGGAGTATGATTTTATTTTCTATCTTCTTCATTAGAATCCGCCCCTTCAATTTTATATATGTTGCCTTATTTTAATCTTAAACCCAGTTCAATTTTTGGTCAAGTTTATAATTCGACAATTTTTGCATACAATTATCGACATTAATGCGTATAGCTTCCTTTTCCTCCTTATTTCTTTATTTTTATATCACTTCCATTTTTTATTTACAATACACTGAAAGTACTAAAAAAGCTGTTGGTTTTTACCAACAGCCCTTAGCTATTTAAATTCTTTAAATATTTCCTTTTTAGCTCCACAGACTGGACATACGTCCGGCGATTCATCCAGAACCGTATAACCGCAAACAGGACATATGTAAACCGCTTCAAAGTCATAATCTTTCCCCGACTTCGCACTTTCTTGCGCTTCTTTAAACATTTTCGCATGAATTTTTTCAGCCTCCAATGCATAGTGGAAGGAACGTTTTGCGCCTTTTTCCCCCTGGAACTCTGCGGTCTGCAAATAAACCGGATACATCTGTTCTACTTCGTGAAGCTCTCCATCAATGCCGCCCTGTAGGTTCTCTACAGTACTTCCAATACCAAAAACTCCTCCGGCAGGAACTGTATAGTCTCCTTTTTGTTCCTTTAAGACATTAAAGTGGTTATTTGCATGAACATATTCTGCATATCCTATGGCTTCAAACAGAGTTCCTATCTTGGGAAATCCCTCTTTTCTGGCGATTTCACCCCAAATCAGATAGCGCATATGCGCCATGCTTTCTCCACCGTAAGCAGAGCGCAAAAAGTCAGCAGTCATTGCGTTTTTAACCATATGAATCCTCCTTGTTTTAATATTCTCAATTCATCTTTGTTATATTACGCAAATCGTACTGTCTTTATACATAGATCTTATCCTCCACTTTATTTTTCTACTATTAATGTACCCCCTGGGGCTACTCTTGTCAAACCCAATGGTATGCTGGAATAAATGTATAAACGTATTTTTTTCTTTTATTTAAGAATGTGGAAAACATACCTTTTTTGATTTATAATAAATGTATTAATTAAAGATCGGAGGACATACTATGCGCCTGGTCCCTGTAGAATGTTTAAATGGTGGAGAAATTATAGCCAAAACGATTATTGATAAAGATGGCAGCAGACTGCTTGCTAAAAATACAAGTTTTAAACTTTATTATAAAGAAAAATTGCTGGAAAGAGGCATCGATAAAATATATATTGTGGATGATTTGTCTGAAGGAATCGAAAACAAAGACGTCATTTCTGAGCAAGTTCGCCTGGAAACCATTGATTTGGTAAAGGATATGGTTTCTTTATTTAAAGCAACTCAGCAAATAGATGTTCACAGACTGGAAGATACCGCTGTCAGAATTATTGAAGAGATTTTAAACAACAAGGAAATTCTATATGATATAGTCGACATTAAAGCCAAAGATAACTACACCTATTGCCATAGTGTAAATGTAGCCGTTTTATGCGTTATGCTCGGGAGAAAAATGGGGGGCAATAAATCTTACTTAAAAAAATTGGCTATAGGAGGACTTCTTCATGACTTTGGAAAAATATTAGTTCCCGATGAAGTATTAAATAAGCCTGTAAAGCTCTCTAACCAAGAATATAATTTGATCAAACAGCATCCCCTTCAAGGATATCATATATTTAAAGAACATCCTTCTTTAACTCCCATAACTAAAGCAATGATTCTGATGCATCACGAGCAAATTGGCGGTAAAGGATATCCCTTAGGACTCACTGGTGAAAAAATTCCCGAAGCGGCCAAAATTTGTGCGATCTGTGATATCTTCGATGCGATGACCAGCAAGCGTATCCATAGAGATCCATATACCATTATTGATACTTTAAATGAAATGGAAAAAATGACAAGATATCATTTGGATTCAGATATCTTTAAAATATTTCGGAGTATCATATGCTATTATCCTGTAGGGACAACAGTCTTATTAAGTGACGATACCATTGCCATCGTTGAAAAAAATAAAACTGAAGCCATTAACCAACCCACTGTAAGAGTGATCTATGATTTGAAATCTCAGCAGGAGCTTTTTAAAAGACTGGACTTGGTTCTTCATGACGATATTAAAATTCAAAGAGAACTCGTTCCGGATGAATATATGAACAATCCTGCTATTTTAAGAGCTATGAAAAAATAATAAAAAAAAAGACCTCATTTGGTCTTATAAACAATGCATCAATTTTAATAATAATAAGGATATGGATATTGGTAGTATGGATACCCATAATACGGGTATTGATAAGATGGATATCCATAGAAATAATCATATGGATATCTTCTGCGATATCTTTGTCTTCTTCCAAACAATTCAGATAGTAAAAGTGCTCCTGTCAGAGAACGAATGAGACGATATCTTGGTATTCTTTGTCTATCCATGTCAGGTTCTTCTAATACTTCAGGCATTTCATTGACGATTCTTTCGTAAATTCTGTCGATCATTTGCTCTATCGTTTCATGATCAGGGTATTCATCATACATAGGGCTTCCATCATAATCCATTTTGCTGCATTCTTCTTCTATATACTTTAGTATCCTTTGATTTAATTCTGGATGCAATTTCTTTAAATATTCTCTATCTCTATCATCCATATCATCAATATAATAGGAAGGCATAGTCTGCTGCATACCTGGTTGATACATTCCCGGCTGATACATACCTGGTTGATACATTCCCGGATACATCCCCGACTGTGGCATCATTGTGTCTTGCATTGCTGGTTGTTGCATCATGGGCTGTTGATTCATCTGAGGTTGACTTACTGGTTGTTGGCCAGGCTGTTGATTACCTTGGTTATATGCTCTATTTTGCTCAAAATTTTGAGACATTTTTCCTCCTCCTTTTTACTTATTTTTTACTCAATAACAATATATGCAATATATTCCATTTGGTTCGTGTAAAAAGAGTTTCGCAAGTGTGCATCCTGCCCGGTGTTTTTTTCATTGCAGAGGAAATCGGAAATATTTTTTTATGCAATAAAAAAATCCCTAAATGATTTAGGGATTTTTTCGTTTTAATCTACCGAAACATGAATAGGTTCTAAGTTCCAGATTTCTTCTGCATATTCTTTAATCGTCCTGTCACTGGAAAACTTGCCGCTTTTAGCTACATTCATGATCTGCATTTTCGTCCATTCTTCTCTGTTTTTATAGGCTTCAACAATTCTCCTATGAGTCTGCGCATAGCTGTCAAAGTCTTTAAGTACGAAATATTCGTCTCCTCCATTTAGCAGACTGTCATAAATCTCTCTGAACAGTTCTGGATTTTCTGGGGATAAAAATCCATTAATAAGCTGTGTCAAAACCAATCTGAGATCTTGATTGGTATTATAGATATCCCAAGGATTATAGTTTCGGTTTTTATAGTACTCAATCACTTGATCCGCCGTCAAACCAAAAATGAAGATATTTTCATCCCCAACTTCTTCTTTAATTTCTATATTGGCTCCGTCCAAGGTCCCTATAGTCACTGCTCCATTTAGCATAAACTTCATATTACCAGTTCCGGATGCTTCTTTACTTGCTGTTGAGATCTGCTCGCTGATGTCCGCAGCCGGGAAAAGTTTTTCAGCAATGGATACATTATAGTTTTCAACAAATACAACTTTAATTTTTCCATTAATGTGCTCATCCTTATTAATGATGTCTGCTACAGTATTGATGAGTTTAATAATGAGTTTTGCCCTTCTGTATCCTGGCGCAGCCTTTGCCCCAAATATGAAGGTACGAGGATAGAAATCCATATCGGGGTGAGCTTTTAATTGATTGTATAAATACAGGATATGAAGCACATTAAGGAGCTGCCTTTTATATTCATGAAGTCGTTTAATTTGAATATCATATATGGAATTGGGATCGATTTCAATGTTGTTATGCTTCTTTATGTATTCCGCCAGTTTTATCTTGTTTTCGTACTTGATTTCCATAAATTTCTTTCTGAATGCTTCATTTTCTTTATAAGGCACCAGTTTATTTAATTCTGTTAAATCCGTAAACCAACCATCCCCTATAGTATCTGTAATGAGTGCTGCAAGTTTCGGATTAGCTTTTGCAAGCCATCTTCTTTGAGTGATTCCATTGGTTTTGTTATTAAACTTATGGGGATATAATTCGTAGAAGTCTTTTAGTTCCTGATTTTTCAGGATTTCTGTATGGAGTGCCGCAACTCCGTTAACAGAGTGACTTCCCACAATAGCCAGCCAAGCCATTTTTACTTGACCATCAGATATAATGGCCATACGACGGATTCTTTCATGGTCATCTTTGTAGCGAATTAATAATTCAAGGCAGAACCTGCGGTTAATTTCTTCAATGATCTGATAAATTCTTGGAAGGAGTCTGCTAAACAACTCAACCGGCCATTTTTCAAGGGCTTCGGACATTATGGTATGATTGGTATAAGCACAAACCTGGGTTGTAATATTCCATGCTTCATCCCAGGATAAATCTTCTTCGTCTATAAGAATTCTCATCAGTTCAGCAACTGCCATGGAAGGATGGGTATCGTTCATCTGGATCGCAATTTTCTTAGGCAAGTCTTTTAAATCATTATGTTTTGATTTAAACTTCTTTACTGCTGTTTGAACACTGGCAGAGACGAAGAAGTACTGCTGTTTTAGTCTGAGCTCTTTACCCTGTATATGATTGTCGTTAGGATATAATACCTCTACGATGGTTTCTGCCAAATATTGCTGTTCTACTGCTTTTTGGTATTCTCCCTGGTCAAACTTGTTAAAGTCAAATTTAATAATTGCCCTGGCATCCCATAATCTTAAGGTATTAACCGTATAATTATTGTATCCTAAAATTGGAATATCGTAGGGCACTGCAATGATGGTATGACAGTTTTCCTGAATGAATCTATCCTCTCCATTTTCCTTTTTTTCAACTCTGACATTACCCCCAAATTTGACTTCGCAGGCATATTCAGAGCGTCTTATTTCCCATGGATTGCCGTTTTCCAACCAGTTGTCCGGCTGTTCAACCTGATATCCATCTACGATTTTTTGTTCAAATATACCGTGCCGGTACCTGATTCCACAACCATAGGCCGGGTATTCAAGAGTCGCAAGAGAATCCAAAAAACATGCAGCCAGTCTTCCAAGACCACCGTTTCCAAGGCCTGGATCGGGTTCTTCCTCTTCAATATCATTATAGTTTATTCCCAGTTCCGCCAAGGCCTCTTCAACTTCTTTTTTAGCCATTAAATTGATTAAATTATTTCCGAGAGCCCGCCCCATTAAAAATTCCATAGATAAATAGTAGACAATTTTTGCATCTTTTTCTTCGTAAGTTTTATGGGTAGCAATCCAGCGGTCGGTAATTAGATCCCTGAGGGCAAAAGCAACTGCCTGGTAGATTTGCTGCTTTGTCGCTGTCTCGATAGTCTTTCTTTTTAATGTTTTAACATTTTCTAATACTTGTCTTTTGAATTCTTCTTTATTAAAATCCAGATTCAAAGCAAATCCCTCCACATTATTTCTTATAAACCATAAAACGTTTCAAAGGACTTAATGATATATTCATGATCCAATACGCCGCCAAGTTCTCTGACAGAATGCATGGACAGCATGGGATTTCCTACATCTATACAACGTATTCCAAGTTGGGTGGCACTGATGGGTCCTATGGTACTTCCTCCCAATTCATCAGAACGATTGACAAACTTTTGGACAGGTACGCCTGCTTTTTGACATATTTCCTGATACACTGCACTGGTGTCCGCATCTGTTGCATATTTTTGATCAGCATTGATCTTTATTACCGGCCCTCCATTGATTAAAGGATGATGGGTTGGATCTTGTTTTTCTTCGTAGTTCGGGTGAAGGGCATGGGCCATGTCGGCAGAAATCATAAAAGAGTTGGATAAAGCTCTAAAATAATCTTCCCGCCCCTTGCCTAATGACAGGAGAATCCTTTCCAGTACGTAAGGAAGCATGGGGGAATCCGCCCCTTGTTTGGTAGCACTTCCAATTTCCTCGTTATCATAACATACCAAAACATTAATACCCGATGTCTGCCTTGCACTTATAATGGCTTTCAAACCAGCATGAACCATGGCTAAATCATCTAGTTTAGGTGAGGAGATAAACTCCTTGTTCATACCTGTAATAAGTCCTTTTTCTACAGGGTATAAAATCAAATCAAAGTCCAAAATTTCTTCTATTTTAACATCTAAGTTTTGAGCAATCAATCTTAAAATTCTATTTTTTTCGCCAAATTCATCATTTACAACCCCCAGTAAGGGTAGGGTATCCTTCTGCTTATTAAATTTTACGCCTTCATTCACTGTCCGATTCATATGGATTGAAAGACTGGGAATAATGACAATAGGCTCTTTAAAATCTATAAGCCTTTTTGTAGGATTCAACGGATTTTGACTTTTTAGGACTACTCTTCCAGCAATGGACAAGGGCCTGTCAAGCCAGGTATGCAGTATAGCACCTCCATAGCTTTCAGTATTGAGTTTGATATAATTCTTTATCCTCATTTCAGGAAAAGGCTTTATTTTAAACGCAGGACTATCCGTATGGGCCGCAATCATCTTAAAGCCCTCTTCCTCTATATTTCCTTCTCCTATCTCAAAAGCGATTAGAGCAGAATCATTCATTACTGTAAAATAACGCCCCTTCTTTTGAAGTTCCCAATGACTTTTAGGGTCTAAGCCTATAAACCCATGATCTCTTAAAGTCTTTTTTAAATTGTGAACTACATGAAAAGGCGAAGGGCTGCTGTCTATAAATGAAATAAGTTCTTTTGCAAATGTATCATTTCTCATAATAAACTCCTTTATATACAAGATATTGTGAAAGTCGATATTATCATTATAACACAAATACCTTTTTTTATTTCACAAAAAGCAAAGGGCGCATTATACGCCCTTTGCCTACTCTTTTTACTTATTTTCTTTCCATGAGTTTAATGAATCTGTAAAGTGCTACTGCAACTTCTGCTCTTGTTGCATTTGCTTTTGGTTCAAATGTCGTTTGAGTTCTTCCGTCTACCAGCTTCTCATTTATAACAAAGGAAATACTTGCTCTTGCATAACCTGAAATATTGCTCCTGTCTGTAAAGATGGACAAGTTTCCATCGTTTGCATTTGGTATATCAGGAAGGCCTATTCCTCCGTAGAGATATGTGTATGCTCTTGTAATCATGGTCGCCATTTGCTCTCTGGTGATATTTGCATCTGGTGCAAAATGGTTACTGTCTACTCCTTTGATTAATCCTGCTTTGGTAGCAGCAGAGATATAATCGTAGTACCACTTTCCTTCTGGAACATCGACAAATTGAACAGAAGCTTGATCGGGTTCAAGTTTTAAGGTTCTTGCCAGGATCGCTGCAAATTCCGCTCTGGTAATGCTTCTGTCAGGTTCAAAATGGGTATCATCTACTCCAACCATAATGTGTTTTGCAGCTATAATTTCAATCTCATTCTTTGCCCAGTGGCTTGCAATGTCTGCAAAGGTTTTATTATATTCCATCACAGCATAAAGTGAAAAATGACTGGTGGTAAATGTTATTGTATTTGTTTTCGGATTATATACTCCGCCAACATATTCCCATTCTTCAGTAGATTCATTGTAGTAGTATACGCCTAATTTTTCTACATTGATAGTGCTTAAATCCATTCCTGCCAGAGAAATTGCTACCGTGATATCAGAGTTAAATCTTAGAGTTTCTTTATCTCCTTTTTCGTCCTCAATTTCTGCCGTAAATTCAAATACTCTTCCGCCAATGGCAAATAAACCTTTCCCAGCATTCTTGGAGGCATCTTTTAATTTGTCCTCAGCTTCTTTGCTGTCAAGTTCTTTCACAGTAATTTTTGCCTGTTGATCGTCATCAATGGAAGCGACCACACTGGATGGTATAGTAATCGCTACATCATTCGTCTTAACAGCAAGTGATTTTCTTTGTGAAATGAGTTCTTTTAATGCATCACCGTTAACATATACCGCAGGTTCTTTTGCAGATGAAGATATCGTAACTGTTAACGTTTCTCCAGAAGCATTCTTTACCATCTCTTTTGTCACATTAATTTTATTATTATTTTGAGAAACACTGCCAGAACCACCGCCGGATCCTCCGGATCCTCCGCTGCCAGAACCGCCACCACCGGAACCTCCACCGGAAGAAGATTCTATAAATTTGATTGGTTCTCCGATGGCATACCCATTGATATCTGTTTTTAACTGAATAGATATTCCATCATTTTTGTCCACCACGTTAGGGATTGTAATTTGGAAGGTTGTTATTCCATTGGCATCTGTCTTCCTTCCAACTTTTACGTTGGTATTACTTGCTCGGTATACATGATCTGAAACTGTATAACTCTCATTATTAGTTTTATCATGGTTTATAATTATAATATCCGCATAGAATTGATGATTCTTTATCGCTCTTCCTTTTTCATCTCTTGCTATAATTGTAACGATACTTGTTTTCCCTGAACTTAAACTGGGGGAAACTTGCACTGTGGTATTCACTGGAGGAATTGATCCAGCGATAAATCCTACTGCACTGCCTGCTTTGGTTCCACCATCAGTTTTAAACTGTATGGATATACCATCATTTTCATCAACGTGAGAAGGAATGCGAACCTTCATGGATGTCTTTCCATTTTCATTTGTCGGTACAACGAATTCCACATTCTTATCGCTTTCTTTATAAACATATCCTGCAACAATATATTCTTCATCTGTTTCCCCGTCATTATTGATAATCGTTACATCGGTATAGAGCTGCTCACCTTTTACAAGGTTGCCATATTGGTCTTTGGCAGTCACTGTAATGGTACTTTCAGTTCCTAAATCGAATGCAGGATTTACTTCTACAGTTGTTTTTTCTGCAGCAAGTTTTCCTGCTTTTACAGATTGTGTGACCGTTAGAGGATTATAATTATTAGCTCTGACAGTAATTTCATAATCTCCTGCTTTAGTAATAACACCCTGTTTAATGGTTATCTTTCCAGGAGCAATACTGTATTGAGACGCTGTTAATGCGGTATTACCAACTGTAATTTCGACAATATTACTTCTCCAATCTACATGATCTGTAAAAGTAATATCTAAGGAATTATCTACTGTATTGGAAGTCGTATCTGGTGTAAGCTCAGGTACAGGTTGACTTTCAATTGTCGTTACCTTAAGTGGTTCAGAGAGCCCGGAACTAAGTTGATCAGAACTGTCATCTATAGCTTCAACCGTATAAGCATATTCAGTTCCTTTAGTTAATCCAGTATCTAAATACTGAGTCTCTATGGTCTTACCAGCAAATACACCATCTCTGTATACATTGTATTCTAAAATTCCTGTGTTGGAACAACAGGCTCTGCACCAGGAATCCCTCGTATCACCTTTGCATCGGAATATCCCAGC